>DATMZQ010000149.1:0-3170 GCA_035573615.1 Burkholderiales bacterium
GCCCAGGGCATCTTCGCGACGGCAACGAAACACCTGTTCCGCCGCGCGATTGAACAGTACGACACGCTGTCGCTCGTCTACCGTAACGATCGCATCCATCGCGGAATCAACGATCGCGGCCAGACGGGCCTGGGAGGCATCCAGGGCAACCTGCATGCGCGAGGCTTCTTCTTCCGTACGCGAAGCGAGCCCGGCCACTGCGAGGATGCTGGCGCCGAGCATGAAAAGCGCCACGACGAGATTCGCGCCCAATAACCAGGGCGGACTGTATCCCAGGGTGGTCGCGACCAGATTGACTCCGATGCTGGCGACAACCACGAGCGCGGCGGCGACCATCCACGGTTTCAACCAGCCACGCGAGGGCAGCTGTGGCTGGCTCATGCAGCGAAAGCCCGTGTGCTGGCCGAACAACCAAAGGGCAATGCGTTGATGCAGGTCAATGTCTTTACCACTTTACCGGGCATAGTCTCATGTTCATGAAGCAGCCGCTCCAATCCAGCAGATGATTTACCCCCCGTCAGAACTCGTCATTGATCCAGTCCTTATCCGGAAATATGACATCAGCGGCCCGCGATATACTTCTTATCCTACCGCGGATCGTTTCGTCGAGGCTTTCGGCGAAGCGACCTACCGATATTGGCTTTCCAGCCGCAATATCGGCGGCATCATCAACCCGCTTTCCCTCTATTTGCACGTGCCCTTCTGCAGTAACGTGTGCTTCTACTGCGCGTGCAACAAGCAGGTGACACGCGACCGCAGCAAGGCCGTCCAGTATGTTAAGTATTTGCAGCGGGAAGTCGGCCTTACGGCCGATCTTCTCAATGATAGCCGGGAAGTCTCCCAGGTTCACTGGGGCGGCGGGACGCCGACTTACCTCAGCCGGGACGACACGCGCTCGCTGTGCAAAATGCTGGCCGCTCAATTCGATATCGCACCGGACTGCGAATATTCCATTGAAGTCGATCCGCGCGAAATTCAGCCTGACTCCATGGCGTTTCTTGCGGAACTCGGTTTTAACCGCGTGTCCCTCGGCGTTCAGGATTTCGATCCGGCAGTGCAGAAAGCGATCCATCGCGTCCAGCCAGTGGAAATGACGGGCCGGGTTACCGAGGCGGCGCGCACAGCAGGCTTTCGCTCCATCAACTTTGACCTGATCTACGGGCTGCCAAAGCAATCGCTCAACAGTTTCAACGCAACGCTCGATAGCGTGCTGGCTCTCGATCCCGACCGTATTGCGCTCTACAGCTACGCGCATTTACCGGCCAAGTTTCCGCCGCAGCGGCGCATCGTTGAATCTGAATTGCCTTCGGCCGAAACCAAACTGCAGATTCTGACCCTTGCGATCGGCCGCCTGACCGGGGCGGGATACGTGTATATCGGCATGGATCACTTTTCGAAACCGGCAGACGAACTTGCGGTTGCGCAACGCCAGGGACGCTTGCATCGTAATTTTCAGGGCTATTCGACGCGGCCGGATTCCGACATGCTGGCGTTTGGCACTTCGGCGATAAGCCGAGTGGGACCGAGCTACAGCCAGAATGTCCGGGAAATAAAAGACTACGATGCCGCACTCGATGCAGACCGTCTTCCGGTACGGGCCGGGTTGGTGTTAAGCAAGGATGACCTGGTGCGCCGTGCCGTGATACAGGCGCTGCTGTGCCAGTTTCGCCTCAGTGTCGAATCGATCGAGACTGCTTACCTGGTAAATTTCGCCAGCTACTTTGCAGGGGAACTCGAGGACCTGAAGCAGTTCGAGGAGGAGGGGCTGGTGGAAATTCAACCGGACTGGATCGTGGTTACGCCCAGGGGAAGACTGCTCGTGCGCATCATCGGCATGATATTCGATCGCTACTTGCGCGAAGGCAGCCGCTGGGCTGGTTATTCCAAAGTGTTGTAGTTGGCGAGCCATGCCAGAAGCAACGCTGTTTGCAGTATTTATTGCGGGCCTGCTTGGCGGCGGGCATTGCGCCGCGATGTGTGGCGGCATAGTGAGCGCGCTGTCCGTGCAACGCGGCGCTCGGTTTTCCTTCCACCTGGCATACAACGCGGGGCGTGTCGGCAGCTATGCCGTAGCCGGCGCGATCGCGGGCGCGATTGGCGGCATGGTATTGCTGAATGAAGCGCTTTCAATACGGATAGCGATGTATGTCGTTGCCAACGGGCTGATTGTGCTGATGGGCCTCTATCTCGCGGGTGGCCCGGCGCTGATCACCCGTTTCGAAGCGCTCGGGCGCATGCCATGGCGCTACATCAGCCGTCTGACCCGTGGCCTGCTCCCGGTCGATACCTGGCCGCGTGCTTTGCTGGCCGGATCGATCTGGGGCTGGTTGCCCTGCGGGTTGACGTACAGCGTACTTGCGATCGCTCTTGTCAGCGGTAGCGGTGGTCGCGGTGCCGCGCTTATGGCGGCGTTCGGGTTGGGCACGCTGCCGAACCTGCTCGCGGCCGGCATGCTGATCACACGTGCGCGGCCATGGCTTCAGCAACCGATGGTGCGCCGCATTTCCGGTTGCGTGCTGCTCGGCTTTGGCGTCGCAGGCATGGCACAGGCCACCGGCTTGGGCGAGCAGATCCGTCGCGGGGTCCTTTGCCTGTTCTGATCCCGGCTGCAGCGCAAGAATTTGCTTCGTCGCGTACTTCAATATCGCGCTAGGGTCTGGCCAATAGCCCCGTAAGCCGTGTTTTTGTTTACACTGCTCGCAAGCCGGGTGGGCTGGGCACCGCAAGCAACCAGCAAGGGCTCTCCGACCAGGCCGACAAAAAAAACAATGCACCTTAAAAGCGAGTGAAAGAACAACACGGAGGAGTAGATAAATTGGCTACCACTTATACCCCGGAATTCGAAAAATCGACCTATGGCAAGGTCGCCTGGCATCTGATCCCTTTTCTGTTCCTGTGCTACATCGTCGCTTTCCTGGATCGGGTCAATGTCGGTTTCGCCAAGCTGCAGATGGCGCCCGATCTGAAATTCAGCGATACCGTTTACGGCTTTGGCGCCGGTATTTTCTTTATCGGCTACTTCATCTTCGAAGTGCCCAGCAACGTCTTGCTCGAGCGCCTGGGCGCACGCGTCTGGATCGCGCGCATCATGATTACCTGGGGCCTGATCTCGTCGGCTTTCGTGTTCACCCCGCATATTCACTGGGGAGTCATTGCGACGATGTTTAATT
>DATMZQ010000150.1:0-8280 GCA_035573615.1 Burkholderiales bacterium
CATTGCCGATGCACAAGGCGTTGGCGCGGCCCTGGCGCTTGGTGCCGCTGCTGCGCAAATTGGAACGGCATATCTGCTTTGTCCCGAAGCCACCATCAGTGCAATCCATCGCGCCGCGCTGAAAAGCGAAGCGGCCCGCCACACGGCGCTGACGAACATCTTTACCGGCCGGCCGGCGCGCGGCATCGTGAACTTTGCAATGAAGGAGCTCGGACCGATCAACCGCGATGCGCCGGCATTTCCGCTGGCGACTTCATCCATGGCGCCATTGCGTGCTAAAGCCGAGAAAGAAGGTTCAGGCGATTTCACGCCGCTGTGGTCAGGGCAGAATGCAACCGGCTGCAAGGAAGTGCCGGCCGCGCAGCTCACACGGGAACTCGCGGGAGGACTGTAGCCTGACGCAATCGCGTCAGGCTAGCAATTGCTGGTGGCGGTCATTCAAACGCATTGGTCAGGTCACCCGCATTGGCGCGCACGCCCGGCAAGGGCTGCAGTCCGAAGCGCAGGGTGATAAATTTCAGGATCGACGTCGTGTCGTACAGGGTGTGGTCCACGAATCCCTTGCGCGAAAACTGGTAAACGATGATTGTCGGCACGCGGCTTCCCGGTCCCCATCGATCGCCCGCGGGTGGCGCCACGTGATCCCAGAATCCGCCATTTTCGTCATAGGTGACAATGATGGCCACGTCCTTCCAGAGCTGGGGGTTTTTGCGGATGCGCTCGACGACCTCTGCGATATGCATGTCGCCAGAGAGGACGTCCGTATAGCCCGGATGCGCGTTGACTTTCGCGGTCGGTTTGTAAAACGCAACCCGCGGCAGACGCCCGGCTTCGATGTCCGCCAGGAATGCTTCGCCGTCGCGCAAATGGCGTTCACGCTCAGCGGTACCTGGAGCAAACCTTGCGAAATAGTTGAACACCTGGTGGTGAGGCTGGAAGTTGACATTATTCTCGTTGTAAATGATGGAACGGTCTGCCAGCGCGCGATTCCAGCTGCCGGCGTACCAGGCCCACGAAACATGCTTGGCAGAAAGCGTGTCACCGATGGTTGTCAGGGTCTGGGGAGGAAGACGACGCACGTTGTCCGGGTCGGCGAGTGCGGGGTCTCCTTGCAGCGCAGGCGCAATGGCGCTGGGCTGATACGGCGGCTGCAACGTGTTGACCGCATACCCGGCCGGAGTCACTGCGCCATCCTTGAGCAGCACAGGGCCATCCATTGCGGAAGCTGGCGAATCGTTCTGTCGCACCAGATTGCCGTTTCTGTCTTCGACCGCGCGAACATCGTCCGGCGCGTCGCGGTATTCCGGTGTGCACGCACAGACGAGCCAAAAGTGATTCAGAAACGAACCGCCGAACGCCCCCATGAAAAAATTGTCCGCCAGCGTAAATTCACGTGCAATGGACCACATGGGCAGGCGAGAGCCGTCGTAGTAGCCCATGACCAGCGCACCCGCATTCGACATAGAGACAAAATGGTCGTTGCGGCCGCCGTTGATCTGTTCCTTGTGCTGGTAAAAACGGTGGACCAGGTCGCGGGTTCTGATATCCAGCGGGCTGTTCACGGGCGGTTGGTCGATCCTGAACGGCCGATTTGGCAAGGTCGCCGGATAGCGCGGATCGATTTGGCGGCTTTTCAGATTGTGTTCGTCGGCCCATACCGGCGGGAGTACCTTGAAGGCCGTCCCGTCGTGATCGACCTGTGCAACATAACGATCCAATGCATTGCCGATGCCATTGGCTTCTGGAAACAAGCCGTACAGGTGATCGAAGCTGCGGTTTTCGGCGTAGATCACCACGATATGTTTGATCCTGGCGATCGACCCAGCATCCGCATCACCCGAACGCGAGCCAAATCCCGACAGCAACAACAATACCGCGAGACCCTGCACAAGCCGACGAGCCGAAGTCATTGTGCCGCGATGTCCTCAGTTTGATGTTGGCTAAATCCGGTTCCTGCGAATGCGATGCAGCGGGCCAATGCAATTGTCCGGTGACTCGGTTTCGCAGGCCACGAATCGGTCTTGGGACGTACTGAAGCGGATGTAGACAAGAGCCGATACACCCGCCACAGTCGGTTGGCCAAAACAGTCCGGTTTGCCGTTCTCGCTGACAATCTTGTCCACCAGGGTGTAAAAGCCGCTCGCATCCGGTGACGCAGAGATTTCAAATACGCGCTCGGATCTGGCCTTTCCACTGCTGGTGACCAGTGTTCCGTTCACGCGGAAATCGTAACTCTCAGCGCAAGCTCCACCCGCTACGCTGAAAGTCCATGTACCCAGGATCGGATGGTCTGCGGCCGGTTGCGCCGATACAGAATGAACAACGAGAAAGCAGGCGATACACGCCGGCCTCCACAGCAAACTTGCCAGTTGCTTCACCGGCAGCGGAAATGGCAAATGAATTCGCCAAGACCGGAAGCTCATGATTCCATCGTCCATTCATGCATCACGATCATATTGTTCGGGATGATCAATCAATTCGAGTCAATTATGCAATCATCCAGGCACGGTAATTTTGGCCAGCCATTGTGGCCGGCGTAAAGGAGAGCACCATGGAGATTAAGTTGCTTTCGCACGAGTTGGCACTGGTCACGGGTGCAGCATCCGGCATTGGCCGTGGAATCGCTGCAGCGCTGGCGAGGGAAGGCGCGCGCGTCGCCCTTTGCGACATCGATGTGCCAGCCGGCGAGGACGCCGCGGCAGCACTGCGCAGGGAAGGCTGCGATGCCGTTTTCATGGCGGCCGACCTTGCGGCGTTGGATGGCGTTGAAAGGCTGCTGAAAGACGATCTCGCCCGGTTCGGCACGCCTTCAATCCTGGTCCATGCTGCGAGTCCGCGCCGCATGGAAGCCGATAACATTTTGAGCGTCGATACTGAAACCTGGGACAGGATGCTGGCAGTTAATGTGCGCTCCGGTTTCCTGCTTGCGCGTGAAATAGCGCGCAGCATGATGAACAAGAGCATCCGGGGCCGTATGCTATTTACCACTTCATTGCACGCTGAGAGCCCGCGCAATTTGCCGCACTATAGTGCGGCGAAGGCCGCACAGACCATGGTCGTGAAAGAATTGGCCAAGGCTTTGGGCCCCCACGGCATTCGCGTCAACGCGATCGCGCCCGGTGCGGTACCGGGCGGCGGCTTTGATGCAAGCGGCGCGGGTATTGAACGCTTGATTCGCTGCACCAGCTTGCGCCGGCTCGGGACGCCCGAAGACATTGCTGGCATGGCGGTGGCGCTTCTGGTGGACCGGTTTTCTGCATACGTGACCGGCACGACGGTGGTGGTCGATGGTGGGATGGCACTGCACAACTGGCTGGAGCCGGCTGAACTATAAAAGCTCCGGTAAAGGGAACCGGCGTTTACTCCAGGGGAACAAAATCGATGTCGAAAGCAAATAGCGCCGGCATTCTGCTTTATCGGTTGCGCTCGGCAGCGGAAGTTTTTCTCGTGCATCCCGGTGGGCCGTTTTGGGCCAGGAAAGACGCGGGCGCCTGGTCAATTCCGAAGGGAGAATACGAGCAAGGCGCCGATGCACTGGAAGCCGCCAAGCGCGAATTCAACGAGGAAACCGGCTGCGCCATCACAGGCAACTTCATCATGCTGGTACCCCTGAAGCAGCGCAGTGGAAAAACGGTTCATGCCTGGGCGGTCGAGGGAGATCTCGACGCGACCTCCATCACCAGCAATCTATTCTCAATGGAGTGGCCGCCGCGTTCGGGTAAGCAGCAACAATTTCCCGAAATCGACCAGGGCGCCTGGTTCACATTGCCCGCGGCGAAAGAGAAAATTCTGGCAGATCAACGCGGATTTCTGGACGAACTGGAGCGGCTCTTGACCGGAAGAAATCCGGTGCGCGAGCAAGCACCGTAACCTGCAAACCGGGGACGATGGCATCGATCCCGTCAAAAAGCCTTGCGCCGGCCCGATATCACTCTGCTCGACCCAGTCACAAATACGTGAGCGGCTGTCGCGTCAGGTTTGCTTGCGCAAAAATCTCAATAGCAAGTCACTGACTTGCTGTGGCTGTTCCTGTTGTACCCAGTGGCCCGCTCCATCAACCAGGTGACAGCCGCCGAGCATGTTGGTCAGCACATCCTTCTGCATCTTGATCATGTCGGCACCCGGCCGCTGGTAAATACCCCAGTCGCTTTTTCCCGCGATGAAGCAGGACGGAACGTCGATCGTGCGGCCCGAGAAGATCTGCATGTCGGCCTGGAGTTTCTGACTGGTATTGCAGCGATACCATTGCAGGCCGCCCTGAAAGCCATTGCGGCGGTACTCTTCCGCGTACACGGCCAACTCTTGATCGGGTAGCCACTGGTTCGCGGCGATCGCTTCCGGAATGGGCATTTCATGCGCGACTGTCTGCGCCATATTTTCGTGCAAATCCATGATGTAATAGGTCGGCATTTTCTCCAGTTCGCTTGCGCGCCAGGCGGCAAGCGGAAAAGGCTTATTCTGTTTCCAGTCCGCGCTCTTGTGGTGGTAGTAAGCCCGAAGGAAAGCGTGCACGCCTTGTGGACATTTCCACATGTCGTCGTTGGCGTCACGCGTCGAGTAGTACCACTGGTAATGCTTGCGCGGACGCTTGAGCGCTGCCAGGTCGTCATGAATGCTGGTCGCAGGTGGTGAGGTTGGCCCGTTCCGGTCGGTATCGAAAGGCAGCGCAGGCGGGCCGCCGAACGGCGCGCTCATCAGCGTGACACAGCGGAAAACATCCGGCCGGATCAAAGCAGCCCAGGCGGAGACATTGGCGCCGGAGTCGTGGCCAAATAATCCCTGTACATGGCGATAGCCCAGCGCGGACACCAGGCTGAGTGCGTCGCGGACCAGGTTCAACATGCGAAACGATGTGTAGTCGCCATCGTAGTTGCCATCCCAACCGCTGGTGCGGCCGTAGCCGCGCTGATCGGGTGCGACCACGTGATAACCGGCCGCTGCCAGCGGTACCATCACTTTTCGCCAGCTATAGGCCAGTTCCGGAAAGCCGTGCAGCAGCAATAGCAACGGCCTATTTTGCTGCTCATAACCCGCTTCGAGGATATGCATGCGCAGACCATTCACGTCGTTGACAAAGCGGGACCGGATGCCGGGTGGCAAGACTTTTTGGGGCAGGGGGGCAAGGTCGGTCATTGTTTTGCGCCGGTTAAGGAAAAACGCACCATAACAAAAAGCCGTCCGCCCGTTTGACACCAAAACGCGCCGCAATTTTTTCCAAGCCAGCCGATGACCGGCAGTGCTAGGATTTCAACACCATGTCGGCACACGGCTTCACGCTTTTCGATACCGCCATCGGTCGCTGCGGCATTGCCTGGAGTGACCAAGGCATCGTTGGTGTTCAGCTGCCGGAAACCCGTGAGCGTGAAACGCTCGGGCGCCTGCTGAAACACTATCCCGACGCCACCCAAGGGACGCCGCCACCCGCAATCCAGCATGCGCTGGACAACATCATTTCCTTGCTGGCCGGCGAATCGGCCGATCTATCGGAGGCTGCGCTCGACATGCGGCACGTGCCGCCGTTCCATCGCCGCGTGTATGACGTCGCCCGCGCCATTGCACCGGGCGAGACCATTTCGTATGGCGAGATTGCACGGCAAATTGGTGCGGGGGGTTCCGCCCGCGCAGTTGGCCAAGCACTCGGCCGCAACCCGTTTGCAATTGTGGTGCCGTGCCACCGCGTTCTGGCAGCGGGCGGAAAAATGGGCGGATTCTCCGCCAATGGCGGCATTGGCACCAAGCTGCGCATGTTGTCTATCGAATCCGCCCAGGTCAATGGCCACGACACGATGTTTGAAGGCGATGGCACCTTCGGGTTCGACCCGGTTGTCGCGGTCGCGCACTTGCGTGAATCGAGTGCATTCATGGCGGGTCTGATCGATGCAGTGGGGCCATTGCGCATGCGCCTCAAAAGAACGCCAAGCATTTTTGTCGCCCTGGCCGAAGCCATCGTCTACCAGCAGCTTACCGGGAAAGCAGCAGCCACCATTTATGCGCGCGTTTGTGCGCTTTTCCCGCGTGCTCACGAAGGGCCGACGCCGGAAAAGATCTGGCGTGTTTCACCAGAAAAATTGCGAGCTGCCGGACTATCGAATGCGAAACTGCTTGCGCTGAAAGATTTGGCGCGCAAGAGCCTGGACGGCGATATTCCGACGCTGAGCCAGGTCCACGGCATGGAAGACGAGGCGATCATTGAGCGGCTCGTGAAAGTCCGTGGCATCGGCCGCTGGACCGTCGAAATGCTGTTGATTTCCCGGTTGGGGCGGTCCGACATCCTGCCGGTGGACGACTATGGCGTGCGCAAGGGCTACGCGCTTGCTTTCCGCAAGCGTAATCTGCCGGCACCCAAGGCGCTGGCCAAGCTCGGCGTGCAATGGAAGCCTTATCGCTCTGCCGCGAGCTGGTATTTTTGGCGCGCGTTGGAACTCCCCAAGAAATAGAGGGCCAGTAAGTTCATTACTTGCTTTGCTTCGCGTGTTCGTGACTTGGTAAACTTTATTGTCGCCGGGTGGTGGAACATTTGGTCCGGTACCCAAAAGCGCGGCCGGTTGTTGAGTCGATTGGTCAGCCCTAAAATTTCCAAATGCTGATCAGAACTGAATTGAAAAAAGGTCCGGTATCGATCATCGACTACCGCTGTACGGCCGGTCCGACCGAAAAGCCATTCACCGAGGTGCATCAGAGCTGCTCGGTGTCTTACGTGCGCCAGGGCAGTTTCGGCTATCGCACGCGCGGGAAAGTTTTCGAGCTGGTGACTGGGTCCGTGCTGGTCGGCAAGGCGGGAGAAGAATTCACCTGTACGCATGATTACCATGGTTGCGGCGACGAATGCCTGGCTTTCCATCTCGACCCGGAGGCAGCGGATGCAATTGGTTGGCGGACCGGCAACTGGCAAAGCACCGGTCTGCCGCCGTTACCCGAGCTGATGGTTATCGGTGAACTGGCCCAGACGGCCGCCGACGGCACCAGCAACGTAGGCATCGATGAAATTGGCTGGTTGTTTCCGCTGCGACTCGCACAGGTACTCTCTGGACGGCTGCAGGATCCGCAAAAGGCTGGTTCACGCGATCGGCGCCGTGCGGTCGAAGCAGCACTTTGGCTCGAGACGCACGCGCATGAAGAGATCGACCTGGAAGGCGCGGCGCGTCAAGCGGACATGAGCTCGTTCCACTTCCTGCGCGTGTTTGCCAAAGTCATCGGCGTAACTCCGCACCAGTATCTGGTACGTTCGCGTTTGCGCCATGCATCGCGTCTGCTCGCTGCAGACGAACGCCCGATCACCGACATCGCGTTCGATGTTGGCTTCGCCGACCTCTCCAACTTCGTGCGCACATTCCATCGCGCGGCCGGTGTTTCGCCCCGCGCATTCCGCAAAGCTGCGAAAGGAGAGCGCAAGATTTTCCAAGATCGGCTGGCTTTGCTGTCCTAAGCTGTTCTCCTCGGCACACGGAGGATTGTCATGTACGACCACATCGGCTTGAAAGTTAAAGATCTGGAAGCTGCAGTCCGCTTTTACGCGGCTGCGCTCGCTCCGCTAGGGCACGTTGTAGGTCCCAGCGACAAGAGTTACGCTGGAATCGGCCCGAAAAATGCGCCCGGCCTCTGGTTGCATGCCGCGAGCGGCTCGACAACCTCGGGCACACATCTCGCCTTTCGCGCGTCGGACCGCGACGCGGTCGATCGGTTTCATGCCGCTGGCCTGAAAGCGGGAGGACGCGACAACGGAACGCCCGGCTTGCGCATCGATTACAGCCCGGACTATTACGCCGCGTTCCTGTTCGATCCGGACGGCAATAACGTGGAGGCGGTGTTCATCAAGTAACGTTCTCCACGATTGGCTGGTTCACTGAACCCGAAGATGGCATGCGACCTATCCAGATACCGAGACAACGATGACGACCATTCAAGAAGGCGGCTGCGCGTGCGGCGATGTGCGTTACCGGACAGTCGGCGACCCCGTATTGGCAACGGTGTGTCATTGCAAGTACTGTCAAAAGCGCACCGGGAGCGCGTTTTCCGAACCCGTTATGTTTCGGATTGAGCAAGTGGAATTCTCGGGCACCGCGCGCACCATTTATGAGCATCAATCTGACGAAAGCGGTCGCTGGTTGCGCATGGAATTTTGCCCTCGTTGCGGGACCACAGTGTCCTGGACGGCCCAACGAAGGCCCGGGATGCGCGGCATCTCGGGCGGGACGTTCGACAATCCCGACTGGGTAAAAGGCCGCAAACACATCTGGACGCGCTCGGTGCAGCAGTGGATGCTCATTCCAGAGGACGCAG
>DATMZQ010000151.1:0-8162 GCA_035573615.1 Burkholderiales bacterium
GCCTAGATGCATCACGCGCCCAATTAGCCAGCTAATGGCCACCCAGCACATTACTGCGACGCCAATAAACAGTTTTTGCAGAGATCCGACCGGAGACCATGCGTGCAACCCGATGAAGCCCGCAACGGTCAGCGCAACGAACGCGGCTAGCCCAAGACTGTCCCATGTCCAGCGAATCCAGTGCAGCCAGATCGGTTGTCGCCGCAGGCGTATGAAATGCCAGAGGCGCATGCTCAGGGGCAATTCAAGGCTTTTCCGGCAAAACGCACACTGCGAATCGTGTACGACGGTTTCGCGATGGCAATAAGGGCAATCCATGACCACGCTTTCGTGGAGCTTCAGGCGCGCGGAAATCAGTTCCATGCGCAGGCGCAATAATGGGGAGGCTAGCCGGTGGACGAGGAACACGATGCTCAACCAGTAAATTACGGTTGCTGCGGCGTCGAGCGATGGACCGAAGAATTGTTCGACGGCCTGAAACAGACTACGCTGCATCAGTGGAATCCCTGCTTCAATTCGGTGAAGCCATTATAAATGTCGATGCTGTTGGAATGGGTCCCCACATTCGAAGGATTGTGTCTATGACGCCATTCGACGACAGCTTCCTGTGCCGTGGTAAGTTACTGTTATCCAGCAGTCCCAATCAAGATCACAGGAGTGAACCATGAATTTACTGGAATCCCTCAAAAGTTATTCGGTCGTCGTTGCCGATACCGGGGACGTCGACGCTATCGCGCGGCTGCGTCCACAGGATGCGACCACCAATCCGTCATTGCTTTTTCAGTCGGCGCAGAACCCAAGATATCGCGCTCTGGTTGAAGATGCGCTCGCGGCAGGCATGCGCACACGCGGAGACAGAAAAGCCAAGGTTGATCTGGTAATGGACAAGCTTGCAGTGAATTTCGGCTGCGAGATCCTGAAGCATGTCAAAGGCCGAGTTTCCACCGAGGTCAATGCAAGTTTGTCTTTCGACCAGGAAGGCAGCCTTGCCAAAGCGCAGCAGCTGATTGCGCTGTACCAGCAGGCCGGCGTTGCGCCAGAGCGGGTTCTCATCAAGCTGGCAAGCACTTGGGAAGGCATCCGCGCCGCGGAAAAGCTCGAGCGGCAGGGCATACATTGCAACTTGACGCTGTTATTCAGCTTCGCTCAGGCGGTCGCATGCGCGGATGCCGGCGTGACCCTGATATCGCCATTCGTGGGTCGCATCTACGATTGGTACAAGAAGGAGCGCAAGGTCGAGGACATTGCGGCCGAGGAAGATCCGGGCGTTGAATCGGTGACGCGGATCTACAACTACTACAAGAAATTCGGCTACAAAACGCAAGTCATGGGTGCCAGCTTCCGAAAAGTGGAACAGATTACCGGGCTTGCGGGTTGCGATTTGCTGACCATTGCGCCCGATCTTATGGACAAAATGGAAAAAACCGCAGGTGCATTGACGCGCCGACTATCTGCTGAATCGGCGAAGGTCAGCCCCGCGGAAAAGCTGTCCGTCGATGAGAAGACATTCCGCTGGCTGCACAATGAGGACGCCATGGCGACCGATAAACTGGCGGAAGGCATTCGGCGTTTCCATGTGGATGCCGGCAAGCTTGAACAATATGTATTTGCACTGGTGGAGAAAAGTGCCGCTGCTTGAAGCAGCTGTGCTGTGCGCTCCAAATAAACGCTGCGGTCGCAAACCCCTTCGAGGTAAAAAATGAGTAAAAAATTCGTTAATCCGCCAGGAATGAAGCCGTTGGGTATGTACTCGCAAGTGGCCGTGGCGAGCGGCGGAGCCATTGCGTTTATCAGCGGTCAGGTGGCAGTCGACGCGCAGGGCAGGGTGGTTGGCGCAGGAAACATCGAGGCACAGGCAGTACAAGTTTTTGAGAATCTTAAACTGGCGCTTGCCGGCATTGGTGCCACCTTCGAAGACGTGGTCAAGTTCACCATCTTCATTGTCGGCCTGGATCAGGCGAGCCGTAAGGCGGTAATGGATGTGCGTGGCCGATATATCTCGCGCGCGAATCCTCCCGCTGCAACAATGGTTGGCATCGATCAGCTGGTGCAGCCGGAATTACTGGTGGAAATTGAAGCGGTTGTAGCGCTGGAACAGTAAACCTGTTTCGCATGGGATTCGGCGCCGGATTACGTTTTTTGCGCAGGCATTGGCTGCCCGCGCCGCGCTTGCTACTGCCAGTGCCAGTCCTTTCCAGGCAGATGCTCACGATCATGGCCATGACCGTGTTGGTCGGTTTGCCGCTGGACCGTTTCGGCGGTACCTTTGGTCAATCCGCTGTCAGTGCATGGACATGGGTACTGTTGGTCATCCTGCTCATGCGCGTTCACCAGCAGCTGCGTTCTCCGCTGCTGCTTTGTCTGCTGATCGCAACCCTCGGCGAAAGTTGCTTGTCCCTGCTGTGGGGACTGTACGTCTACCGGACACATAATATTCCGCTGTTTGTGCCGCCTGGGCATGTCGTGCTGTTCGCATTGGGCCTGACGCTTGCACCGCGCGTGCCACGCTGGGGCATCAGGTTGATTACTGCATTTGCCGCCACATACGCGCTCACTGCTTATGCGACTTCCACCGATACAGTCAGCATAGCGCTCGCAATCCTTTTTTTGGTATTCGTAGCATTCGGGCGCAATCGGCAGCTGTATGCAATGATGTTTGCCCTGTCCCTTGTAATGGAGCTGTACGGCACCTGGATCGGAAATTGGGCATGGTCGCCTAACGTGCCCGGTTTGCCGCTGACAATTGCCAATCCACCGTTGTGCGTCGGCGTGCTTTATTGCGCCCTGGATGCCGGCGTAGTTTTCGCCAATGGTCTATTGCGTAAATGGCATCGTCCGGCGACCGCTGCAGCATCAGCTGTATCGGCCGTTTAGCTTGTGCTCGATGCAATCGCCCCCATTTGAAAACGAATCTCTCGCCCGGATGACTGCAGTACGCCATGCTTCGATTATTCGTCCTTATCCTCCTTATTCACGTCTATATGGGTTGGCGTCTGTTGCCGGACATGCCGCTGGGGCTGGCGGGCATGGTCACGACCGGGCTTCTGCTGGCCACACCTCTTTGCGTGCTGCCGTTTGCTGAGTACGCGCGTCGCCATAAACAAAATCCGTGCGCCGATCAGCTGGCCGGGGCGGGTTTCCTGGCGATGGGATTTTTCTCTTCGCTGCTGCTCCTGACACTGTTGCGCGACGTACTGCTGCTAACAAGCTTTGCAGCAAGCGGATGGTTGATCGATCCATCAACCATCGGGGAGCTGCGCCGCTGGTCAGCCGCGGCTGTTCCGTCGATGGCCCTGGTTGTGACCTTGGTCGGTTTTATCAATGCACGGCGGCGCGCCCGAATCCGGACAGTGGACATTCCCATCGACGGCCTTCCAGTGGCTTTGCATGGATTCAGTATTGCGCAAATCACCGACATCCATGTCGGCGCCACTATCAAGCGCGGCTATGTGACCAGAATTGTCGATGCGGTCAATGCGCTTGAGGCTGACATGGTGGCTGTAACGGGCGACCTGGTTGACGGCAGCGTGGGGCGCCTCGCCGGACATACCGAGCCCATGAGCCGGCTGACCGCGCGCCACGGGGTTTTTTTCGTTACCGGAAACCACGAGTATTATTCCGGAGTACACGCCTGGATAGCCGAACTGCGCCGTCTTGGTCTGTCCGTGCTCATGAATGAGCACGTCGTGCTGGTTCACCGTGGCGAGTCCATTGTCATCGCCGGAGTGACGGACTTCAACGCCCATCATTTCGATCCGAGCCACCGCAGTGATCCGGCAAAGGCGATCGTCGGCGCTCCAGAGCAGGCGGTCAAAGTGCTGCTTGCGCATCAGCCGCGCTCTGCGTTTGCTGCG
Source organism: Burkholderiales bacterium (assembly GCA_035573615.1). Lineage (GTDB taxonomy): Bacteria > Pseudomonadota > Gammaproteobacteria > Burkholderiales > JACQAP01 > JACQAP01. The sequence continues at coordinate 3,855 of DATMZQ010000151.1, forward strand.
GAGCAGGCCGGTTACCACCTGCAGTTGTCCGGTCACACCCACGGCGGACAATTCTTTCCATGGAGCCTGGTCATAAAGCTATTGGAGCCTTTCAGCAACGGACTGTACCGGCTGGGCAAGCTCTCGCTGTATGTCAGCCGCGGCACGGGTTATTGGGGCCCGCCAAAGCGATTCGGTGCGCCCTCGGAAATTACTCATTTGCGACTGGTACCGGCCTGAGCCGGCCGGGAGCCGGCGGGCAAGTTGCCTCGGCCGTAGCTCAGCAAGCCCTGTGGCGACGTCGGCGGATGCGCGCGAATCGCGTCCTCGTTTGGCACGATGCCCCATCCCGGGCGCTGCGGCATAAGCAAATGTCCGTCTACAAATTCCGGCACATGATCAAACAGCTCATGGTCCCAGGCGATGCGGTCGATGTCCGTTTCCATGATGCGCAAGTTTGGTACCGCCGCGGAAAAATGCGCATTCATCATCGTGCAAAGATGCCCGTAGAAATTGTGCGGGGCGACGTTCACTTCGTGTGCCTCCGCAGCTGCCGCTATTTTCATCGACTGCCATACGCCGTTCCATGGCGTGTCTATGATGGCGACATCCATTGCCTGTTCGCGGAAATAAGGCATGAATTCGCGTAATCCCAGCAAGGTTTCGCAGGAACTGATCGGATGCGGACTGTGCCGGCGCAGGTAGCCCAACGCCTCGGGAACGAAACAGTCGATCTCGACCCAGAACAGGTCCAGGTGCGCGATGGCGCGCAGGATTTTGAGATAGCCCTCGGCCTTGGCATTGAAATTCAGGTCCAGCAGAATGTCGACGTCCGGACCCGCACCTTCGCGCAACGCCTGCAGGTGGGTCACGAGATTGCGCAGCACATCGCGCTCCACATTTAGGCCGGGCTCAAAAGGCACGCCAAAGCCCGGTCGCCAGCCGCGCGCATTGGTCCCCTGCTTGTCGTAAGTAAAAATATTCGTCTTCAGCGCGGTGAATCCCTTCGCGCGCACTTCGCGGCCGATCGCCTTTACGCCCTCAAGATCCGTGATGGCGGGCTGGTAATGTGCGGGATGATTGATGCGCCAGGTAGCGCAGTGCGACCAGTACACGCGAATTCGGTCGCGGATTTTGCCGCCCAGCAATTCATAGACCGGCACATCAAGCTCCCGCGCCTTCGCATCGAGCAGCGCGTTTTCGATTGCGCCCATCGCCATGCCCACGACGCCGCCGGATCCCGGACGCGTGGCACTATAGAGTTCGGCGTAGATGCGCTCATGTGCACGGTCGTCCTGCCCGATGACACGCGGAGCCAACCTTGCTATGACGGCGCCGACTCCCGGTGCGCCGAATCCTTCATCGAATTCACTCCAGCCGACGACGCCCGTGTCAGTCGTGAGTTTGACGAAGTGATAGTTGCGCCATCCTGCATCACAGGACAGCGTCTCAAGGGTTTTGACTTTCATCGTTGCTTCCTTTCAGCCTGGTCGGTCCGGGTCGGGGTCCGACTGCCCTGGCGTGTCCGAATTCTAGCCGAGCATTGTTCGGCGTTCGCATCCGGTGAGCATATCGAATCGGGTTAACATTGCGTGGAAGCAATCGCAAAAATTTCCGGGCATGCCGTGATGAAACAGGCGAGACGCCGCGTTTTGAAGTTGGCAGGAGCCGTTGCGGCCACAGCAGCGGGCGTTCTCGCGTGGAGAGCGACCGACCAGGGAGTCTTCAGCGCCGGAAGCGGTGCCGCCTACGAGCCGTGGAAGCAGTGGGACATCCGGCCACCGGAAGGGCTGCTACACCCGGTGTACGCAGCCATTCTTGCGGCCAATCCGCACAACTCTCAGCCGTGGATGTTCAAGGTTACAGAACAGACAATAGACATTTATGCGGACACCCGCCGCAATATCGGCGCAATCGATCCGCAACTCCGCGAAATGTACATTGGTATCGGTTGTGCATTGGAGAACCTGATGATCGCGGCCGCACACGATGGCTATGCAACCACACTGACATTCCTGCCCGACCGTGCAAACCCGGCACACGCGGTACAGGTGCGGCTGATGCGCGCGAATCCGGTTACATCGGACTTGTATGCTGCCATTCCCCGGCGGCACACCAACCGAGGCGCGTACGATATTTCGCGCGCGCTCTCAGCGGAAATGCTGCAGCAACTTGCCGCACGCGGTGCGGAATTTCCCGAAGTAAAGGTACTGTGGTTCGCCACTCAGGAAGAGCGCAAGCGAGTCGGCGATCTCATCGTAGCTGCCACTGAAGCGATCATCGCCGACCGGCAGCAAAGCGCGGATAGCGCTAAATGGTTTCGCACGAGTTGGCAGCAGCTGCAAACGCAGCGTGACGGCATTACGCTTGATGCCCAAAGCCTGCCGCCGTTCATTAACGCTGCCGCCAAAATCCTGCCTGCGCTCGACCAGCAATCGGCGGACGATGCCTGGTTGCGGGCTACCCGCGAACGCCATGTCGCGACCGCGGCCGCGTTCGGATTCATACTAGTGCCGGACGAGCGCAACAACATCATGCGCATGCTTGGTGGGCGCTTGTGGCAGCGGCTGCATCTGTCTGCGACCAGTCAAGGATTGGCTGCACAACCCTTGAACCAGATGTGCGAACGTGCAGACCGGGAGCAACAGCTGGGCATCGAACCGCGCTTTGGTGACGCTTTGCATGCGTTAACTGCCGATGTCGGCCTACGGGCGCTCATGCCGTTTAGAATCGGCTATCCGACCGTTTCGGCCCCGCCGAGTCCGCGCCGCGATTTGAAATCCGTGCTGGTCTGAATGCGCTGTCGGCGAGCGCTCGCAGCATCAACGTGTAACTTTGGTATTCCCGATGTGGCTAAAAGGCAGCGTTAGCGGGCCAAAGCGGGAATTTGCGTCGATGGATCCGGAGATCTGATAAGCGATCTGGTCGCTTTTGAGCAGGTTGACGATGCCGACGCCTGCTGCGCGCGGCGAAAATGAGAGCGGTACTTCCACAATTGCAGTCTGGCCCGCCGGCAGCTTTACGGGATTGGAAACTTTGCTGCTGCCGACATCGAGCCCCCCAAGCGCGAACAGGAAACCGAATTTCGTCAGATCGAGGGCAAACTGATTGGTATTCTTGACCTGCATCTTCGCCGAGGCCGTGATCTGGTCAAAGCCAAGTTTGCCAATGGCTAGTGAGCTTAACTTGACTTGCGGTGCTGCGGGCACCGGGATCTCCCCGCTTTTGGATAATGGCACATCGACCCGGCCCAGCACTGGCGCATCGACCCCGATCTTGACTTCAGCCGTATACGGAACCACAGCACCCGCCTTCACGCCCTTGAGCGCGGCCAACAATGAAGCGAACTGTACCGTGACCGGAAGTTGGAGGACCTGTTTCCCGCGCGCCGGTATTGAACCAGTCGGTTGCATTGATCCGTCGGCAAAGTGGGTGCTGCCGCTCGCCAGGGAATAGTGAAGATCCGCCAATGGCAGATTGGCGGCGTACGGATTCTCCACCTCCACATCGAAGAGCAGGACGATATTTTCCAGTGACAGCCCGCGAATGCTTGCTCCGATGACCTGGGCTTTCGGTTTTGGCGCACCCCCGATGATGTCTTGCACCGACTGGCAACCGCCGAAGAGAACTGCGCAGATCAGCGCCAAAACCGCAAAGCGAGCGACCGCGACGCGTATCAAAGTGTCTGGAAAGGATGGTCTTATCATGCTAGCGAAGAGATAGTTGCTATCGAATCGTGGCGTCCCTTATGACAACGAGCGCCGCCCCCATACGTGTCGCGAGCCTCGAGGGTTTTTAGCGACGGACCTGAATTGTATTCTGGAAGTGTGTGCTATCCTCGCGCCCGCAGCATAAGTCCCGCCGCTACCAAGCGTTTCTCGTCAAATCCCTTTCCTGGAGAGCAATGTGCGAATCGTAACTATCGTCGCAACCGCGATGCTTGTGCTGGCTAATCCCGTACTGGCTGATGACGTCTCCGGTACCCTGATGAAAATCAAGGACACCGGTGTCATTAAGCTTGGCTTTTTGTCAGAATCAATCCCGTTTTCGTTCGCTGCTGCAGATGGCAAGCCTATGGGCTATTCCACTGATCTGTGCACCCGCGTCGCCACCGGAATTCAGGAGCAACTCGGCTTGCCGAAGCTCGACATCGAATGGGTGCCGGTCACGCTCGAAACGCGCTTTGACGCGATCAAGTCAGGCACCATAGACCTGGAATGCGGCATTAGCTCCAATACGCTTTCCCGTCAAAAGCAGGTCGACTTCAGCCTGATGACCTGGGTGGATGGCGCAAACTTCCTGGTACGTGACGATTCTCCTTTCAAGACG
>DATMZQ010000152.1:0-4294 GCA_035573615.1 Burkholderiales bacterium
AACCAGCCCAGCGCAACTTGTACCGGCGTCATGGCGTGGCGCCGCGCGAAATCGACGAGTTTTGGATTACCGAGCAATCGTGCCTGTTCGATCGGCGAATAGGCCATGACCGGGATGTGCCGTTCGCGCATCCAGGGCAGCAAATCCCATTCGATACCGCGTCGCGTCAGGTTATAAAGCAGCTGGTTGGTAGCCACGTGTACGCCACCCGGCAGCGACGTCAGTTCCCGCATGTCGTCGAGATCGAGGTTGCTGACACCGAAGTAACGGATCTTGCCGCTTTTGAGCAGCGCGGCAAATGCCTCCAGCGTTTCGCCAAACGCGATATTTCCACGCCAGTGCAGAAGGTAGAGATCGATGCGGTCGGTGTGCAATCTCTTCAAGCTGCGTTCGCATGCCGCGACGGCACCTTTGCGGGAAGCGTTGTGGGGATACACTTTGCTGACCAAAAAAACCTGCTCGCGGTGGCCCGCGATAGCTTCCCCGACCACTTCCTCGGCTTTGCCCTCTCCGTACATTTCGGCCGTGTCGATGAGCGTGAGGCCCAGATCGAGGCCCAGCTGCAACGTGGCTATTTCCTCGGCCCGCGTGCCACGCTTGTCGCCCATGTACCACGTGCCTTGCCCGAGTGCCGCGACTTTTTCTCCGGAAGGCAATGTAACAATTTTCAATTTGGTTTCCTTGTTCGTAGCGTTACGTAAATATTTTATCAGCGCGCCAGAAACTTTCAGATTCAGCCCAACCTAGCCGGTAAGCGGCATTTTGGTAAATTTCGATTGTCCCTGTCCGGGCAGCGTGATAATTTTTTGCCTCCTGCAATCCGGTAGACCTATGCGCGCTCGTCGGCGGGAATGGACCGTATCCAGATGGACACTATTGGCAGTCGCGGTATTGTGCCTGTGGGCCGGTATTCATTACGCCGATCTGTTGAAGGCCGCATTCGCGCGCAATCCGGTTCCGCGCACCGCCGAGTCGATTGCGCGGGGACAATTGCTGTTCCAGCAGCAATGCGCTATTTGCCATGGCGAACGCGGGCTTGGCGACGGGCCGGTTGCCGCATCCCTGAAGGATAAGCCTGAGGACCTCAGCAAAATCGCGAGGCCGCCAGTCTTTCCCGATGGTATCGTGGTCTACCGGATCGCGAACGGCAAAAATTCGATGCCGGCTTTCAAGACGGTGTTGAGCGAAACGCAACTCTGGGACCTGCTTAATTTCATTCGCTCCTTGCGAACGAGCTAGCGCTGCGGTGGCATGGCATGTTGTTTACGACCGTTACGTTCGTCACGTCCGTTATGGTCGAATTACCCTAGCGAAGCTCGGAGTACCCTTTTAGACCGGTATCCTGCGACGCAGGGCACGATCGTCACGGTCTTAAGGAGAGATATCTATGGCTGACATTCCGATGTATCACGAAGGTTCTCGACGGATGCAGGATCGTAATTCCACGCGAAAGCTGGCCGACCGGCTGGTCGAAGTGCTGGCGCGCAATCAGTTTACCGACGAGGATCGGGCCTACATCGAGAGTCGTCCGTTGTTCTTCCTGGCGACGGCCGATGCGCAAGGAAGGCCGGATTGCTCGTACAAAGGCGGCCCGCCTGGCTTCGTGCGCGTTGTGGCGCCGGACACGCTGGTCTTTCCGGACTACGATGGCAATGGCATGTACAAAAGTCTCGGCAATGTGCTGGTCAATCCGGCGGTCGGGATGCTGTTCATCGATTTCGAGTCTCCACGGCGTTTGCGCGTGAATGGCCGGGCGAGCTTGAGTGCAGACGATCCGTTGGTCTCCCAGTTTGTCGGCGCCAAACTCATTGTGCGTGTGCAGGCGGAAGCGATTTTTCCGAACTGTCCGCGCTATATCCACAAGTCGACGATTGTGGAAAACTCCATATACACGCCCTGCGAAGGTCAGGTGCCTCCCGTACCGGGCTGGAAAAAGCAGCCCGCATTCCGCGAGGTTCTGCCGCCAGAACCGGCATCCGGTGATTAACGCCGGCACCTCGATGCATTTATTACCAGCGCGCTGCAATTCTTGCCAGCCGTAACCAAAGCGTCTCCCCCTTCCTTCTGAAAAACAGCGAGGTGCATCCTTCCAAACGATGGCATGGGTGTTGCGACCATAGTGTCCGTTGCTACGGTAAGGAATGCGGGCTCGGATAAAAGCTAGCCGGCGATCCATCTGTCAACTTTCATCAACCATTGAGGAGAGACCATGAGCAAATTGCTAACTGCATTGCTGGCCGGCGCGACTGCACTTGCGCTGAGCGGCACGGCGCTGGCCGCGGAACAATCCCGCGACACGCAGAGCCGCGACAACCAGACACAGACCCAGCCGAATGCAACCAAGGGCAAGCCCGAACAGCGCGATGCCCAGAAACAACAAAGCGACACCGGCAGCTCGCAATCGAGCCAGTCCGGATCGCAATCGTCCGGATCTCAGACCAGTCAGTCGGACCAGTCAGGCAGCCAATCGAGCCAGTCCGGATCGCAATCGTCCGGATCTCAGACCAGTCAGTCCGACCAGTCAGGCAGCCAATCGAGTCAGTCCAGCCAAACCAGTCAGTCCGACCAGTCGGGAAACCAGACAAGTCAATCGGAGGATTCCTCGAATCCCGCCGTTGAGCCTGCCAAGTCAGGAACGCAGTCCGGCGCCGCCGAAACCCAGACCAGTGAACAATCAGGCACCACGAGCAGCCAGCCCAGCCAGAGCGGCGCATCGGAAACCAATCGGAGTGGCCAGCAAAGCCAAAGCGATTCCAGCCCGTCGGGCACCAGCAGCAGCTCTAGCCAAGCCGGGGCAGGTGGTGGTGGGAGCGATCAGGAACTCAGCGCCGCGCTGAAAAAATGCGACTCGTTGAGCGGCAACCAGAAACAAAAATGCATCAATTCGGCCAAGAAAAAAGCCGGCCAGATGTAAGAACCAGCAAGTCTGAAGTAGTAAACGGGCGCCACGGGCGCCCGTTTACATTGCGAGGACCGGCGAGTCGATGCCACGTACTGTCAATTGCAACGGACCGCTGCAATTACGGCGTCAGGCTTCGTACTTGAACGACAGCAGCACCCGGGTTCGGAACGCGACGACCTTGCCGTCATCGACCTTCATATCCATTTTGACTACTTCCGCGATGCGCAGGTCGCGCAGGCTCTTTGCTGCAACTGCGACCGCGTTCATGGCGGCTTCTTCCCACGATTTGGCACTGGTACCGATGACTTCGACAATTTTGTATATGGGCTCAGCAACATCCTTACTCTTGGCCATGGTTCGCTCCTCCATCAGGTTGTGTCAAGCAAACGAAATCCCCATTGGATCGTACTCCTGATTCTGTTTCCGGTTCCGGGCCCAGGATCCCAGCGTACTGCACGGCACTAAACTCGGGTTATCATGTCAAAATCGTCAACGGCACCGGCAGCCGCCCTTTTAGTTGAGCTGCCTCATCGACCCAGACCCTGGCTTATGGATGGATATCCGACTCAGACCGAACTTCTTACCTGCCTCACGAACATTGCCAATGTCGCTGGCGATACGTCAAACATACCGTTTCGCGTAGACGTCATTCCATTACATGGCAAGCCGCCGATGTATTCCGTCATGATCAAATCGCCCGCCAAAGATTTGCTGCGCCGTCAGATTGGCCAGATCCTCTCCCGGCCCTTCGCATTGGGAGCAACGTCATTCATGCTGACCGGGAGCGAGGCGGTATCGCTGGTCGGACACGCTCAGCTCAAGTAAAGCCGAAACGCGGTTAGCGCCGCGCTTGAGTCCAGGGCACCGTGCGGTGCCCTTTTTGCGTGGCACCATCCATAGGTGCCGCGGCAAGTACGAGCCTAGGCTTCGGTCCTGCCCGCAAAGAGCAACGCACAGCGTGCTTTTTCGCCCTTGTTCGATTTCGGCTACCATTTGCTCATAACAATAGCTTTTCGGAGGAGCACACGGCGTCTAGCCGTATGCGAAAGCCATGAGCGAAACCCGTGATGCCCTGGTCACGCGATTAAAGACCGAAGCCCTGAAAGTCAGGCGCAATATCTGGCGCGCTGTTCGCGCCGGCGGGGGCGGACACATTGGCGGATCCAGTTCGGCAGCCGACATCCTTACGGCGCTGTATTTTTATCGGCTCAAAATTCGTCCCAAGGAACCGAACTGGCCGGACCGTGACCGCTTCGTATTGTCAAAGGGACACGCGAATGCCGCGCTTGGCGCCGTGCTGGCACAGGCCGGATTCATTGAAGATGCCGTTCTCGACAAGTTTTATGCTTTCGAGTCTCCCTTCGGTATGCATCCCGACATCAAAGTGGACGG
>DATMZQ010000153.1:0-9339 GCA_035573615.1 Burkholderiales bacterium
CGATCATCGCGGTGGTCATGACGTTCTCGGTGCTGTTTACGTTTACCGATTTTCAGTTGATCTGGGTGCTAACGCGAGGCGGCCCCATCAATGCGACGCATTTGATGGCGACTTTGTCGTTCCAGCGCGCGATTCCCGGCGGTGCACTGGGGGAAGGGGCGGCAATCGCGACCGCGATGATTCCGTTCCTGCTTGCGGCAATCCTGTTCAGTTATTTTGGCCTGCAGCGCAGGCGATGGCAGCAGGGCGGAAGCGACAAATGAGACCAGTACCCGATCGCCTGGTTCAAGTCATGCGCAATGCGTAAACCAGAAGCCCGTGAAGGCATGCACTACCTGGAATCTGTTACCCGACGCTGGGTGACCGTCTACATTCCATTGCTCGTTTTTCTGTTCGTGCTGCTGTTTCCGTTTTACTGGATGGTGATTACCTCGTTTAAATCCAATGCCGAGCTGTTGTCGACAAGCGGCAATCCATTCTGGGTAGTCCAACCCACACTCGATCATTTCCGCAAGCTGTTCTTTGGTACGTCGTATCCGAAGTGGATGTGGAATACGGTAATTATTTCGGTGACAGCCACGTTTGTTTCGCTCGCCGCAAGCGTATTTGCCGCCTATGCGATAGAGCGCCTGCGCTTCCGGGGTTCACGCCAGATAGGCCTGGCTATTTTCCTTGCTTACCTGATTCCACCATCGATCCTGTTCATCCCACTGGCGATGATGGTTTTCCAGGTTGGTCTGTTCGATACGCGCTGGGCGCTGATTCTGACTTACCCTACTTTCCTGATCCCGTTCTGCACTTGGCTGCTGATGGGTTACTTCCGCTCCATTCCGTTCGAACTGGAGGAATGCGCGTTGATTGACGGCGCCACGCGCTGGCAGATCCTGATCAAGATCGTGCTTCCGCTCGCAGTCCCGGGATTGATTTCGGCCGGAATCTTTGCGTTCACGTTGTCGTGGAATGAATTCCTCTATGCGCTCACGTTCATTTCTGCGTCCGAGAACAAGACGGTCCCGGTGGGCGTCATCACCGAGCTGGTGGAAGGCGATGTCTATCATTGGGGCGCCTTGATGGCTGGCGCGCTGGTCGGCTCACTGCCAGTCGCAATCATGTATTCCTTCTTTGTCGAATACTATGTGGCTGGCATGACAGGTGCCGTGAAAGAATAGAACCAGCATGAAAAGCACAGGCTGGCGTGAAAACCAAGCCGCACGACAGCTTTGGACGATGGAGCTACTGTCGCCCGGAACCGCGACTCCCCACAAAACGCGCACAGCGGCATAAAATAGCAGTCTGATTCACCGGCGCGGCTCCAACCCGTCCATGCCGGCCGCCCACCGAGGAGACCACAAATGCTGCAAGCTGCCGATCTGACCATCCGTCTCAACCCCGCGGACGACGTAGTCATTGCCCGGGTAGAGCTGCCGGCCGGAACCGAGATCATCAAGGAAAAAATCCGCGCGTCCGTGACAGTGCCGGCCGGGCACAAAATTGCCACGCATGACATCGCAGAAGGTTCCCCGGTGCGCCGTTACAACCAGATCATCGGATTCGCAGTCAAACCGATCAAGGCCGGCGATCACGTGCATGTGCATAATTTGGCCATGGGTGATTTCCAGCGCGATTATGCGTTTTGCGCGGATTACAAGCCGGTGGATTACGTGCCCCATCCGGCGACGTTCCAGGGAATCGTGCGCGAAGATGGACGAGTCGCCACCCGTAACTACCTGGGCGTGATCTCAAGCGTCAACTGCTCCGCGCATGTGTGCCGCACGATCGCCAAGTTCTTCGACGACGATTTCATGGCGCAGTATCCCAACGTAAACGGCGTGGTGCCCATACATCACAAGACCGGTTGCGGCATGGGTTCCGAAGGCGAACCGGTGGACCTGCTGCGCCGGGTCCTGGCGGGCTATGCAACCCATCCCAATTTTCATTCCTCGCTGATGATTGGCCTGGGATGCGAAGCGAACCAGATCAATAATCTGCTGGCCGCGCAGGGACTGAAGCGTTCACGGCAATTGCAGGCCTTCACCATCCAGGAAACCGGCGGCACCAAGAAGACTGTCGCCGACGGCATTGCGCGCATCAAGGAATTGCTGCCGGATGCCAATAAAGTAAAACGGGAACCAGTCCCTGCGTCTCACCTGACGCTGGGACTCCAGTGCGGGGGATCGGACGGTTATTCGGGCATTTCCGCCAATCCTGCATTGGGCGCCGCGGTGGATATTCTCGTGCGCAATGGCGGCACCGCAATTCTTTCGGAGACGCCCGAGGTCTACGGCGCAGAGCACCTGCTGACCCGGCGCGCGGCAACACGCGCAATCGGTGAGAAGCTGGTCCAGCGCATTCACTGGTGGGAGGATTACACCACCCGCCTTGGTGGAGAGATGAACAACAATCCATCGCCGGGCAACAAGGCCGGCGGATTGACCACAATTTTGGAGAAGTCACTCGGCGCGGTCGCTAAAGGCGGTACCCAGGCCATGATGGGGGTCTATGAATATGCCGAACGTGTCAGCGCGAAGGGTTTCGTGTTCATGGATACCCCGGGCTACGACCCTGTCTCAGCTACCGGCCAGGTTGCGGGCGGTGCGAACATGATTTGCTTTACGACCGGGCGCGGTTCCGCTTACGGCTGCAAACCATCGCCATCCCTGAAATTGGCGACAAACACGGCAATGTTCAACAAGCAGGAAGATGATATGGACATCAACTGCGGCGTAATCGTTGATGGCAAGGCGAGCATCCAGGAAGTCGGTCAGCAGTTTTTCGAAATCATTTTGCGCACGGCGTCCGGCGAACCAAGCAAGAGCGAAGCAATGGGATACGGCGAGGATGAGTTCGCGCCCTGGATACTTGGCCCGACGATGTAAGCGTGGGGACGACGAGATGGATACAGCAGTGCGCATCTTGCTCGGCTAACCAGTTTTAACGAGGTCACGCCGCGCGATTTTCGGATCGTCGCGGAAGCGGAGCGAAGCAATGGCAGAAGATCCATCCAAAGAGTTGTTCGAGTTCTTCCAGAAAATGTGGAACCCGATGTCCTTTCCCATTCCGGGAATGTTCCAGCCGACCATGAGCGTCGAGGAAGTGCAGAAAAAAATCCGCGAGCTCGATGCGGTCGAAAACTGGCTGAAGATGAATCTGACGTTTGTCCAGATGACCGTCAAGACGCTGGAAATGCAGAAGTCCGCGCTGGAGACCATCCAGGAATCCGCCAAGCAGGCTGCGCCGGACAAAAAGCCCAAGACGGGTAAATAAGCTTACGGCTTTACGGTCGCCGGGCCTGGCGACAGTTGCAGCTCCCTATCCGGACCTTGCGCGACGCTGGCCGCGTCGTTCAGTTCCTCCCGATTCCCCTGTTTTAATGCATAGCAGCAATGCTTTTCAGCGCGTTAATTTGGCGCCTTTAAGCCTCATAATGATGCAGTGCAATAATGCGTTTCGTGGCTGACAGGAGGCCGAAATGAACGTAATTAGCAAACTGCTGGATTCGTTAGACAGTTACCTTGCAAGGCAAGAGCATCGTCGGGTTGAGGCGTTCCTTGCGCAAGCGCAGAACCTTGGCGAGCTTGAGTACCGGCTGCGGCTACTGGACTCAAAGTCAAATCACTCCTTGTTTTGAGGAGCTGCCATGATCTCTGCCTTCCGTCGCCTGTTTGACACGCGCCGCCCGCGCATAGCTGTGCGGGCCAAGGTTAATCTGATCGGTACATTCGGGGTATTGGAGCGGACCGACGGGGTAGTCGAGTCCGTCGTCGGGGACGAAGCCTATGTTGAATGGGCGAATGGCGGGCGATCCGTCGAAAGCACGCGCCATCTGGTGCAGATCACCGGCTGACCTCACCACAAGGCGGCATTCGCCGCGCCGGCCTTTCGCCGGTTCGTAGATCTCCCACTCGCGGAGAAGGTTCACGCGCCGATCCGTGGCAAACTGCGCATCCGAATCATGCAACCTTCGATGCGCAGCTCACTCAATGGCCAAGGGTTCTGCTTTTACGTCGGCGCCTGACCTGCCGCCGCACATTCGTCAGCATTTCCCCTTCGCAAGCCGGTTCATCGCAGTGAACGGCCATCGGATGCACTACGTCGATGAGGGCGAAGGGGATCCGGTATTGCTGTTGCACGGCAATCCGACCTGGTCATTCCTGTATCGCAAATTCATTCCACCGATCAGGGCAGCCGGTTACCGGGTCATCGTGCCGGATCACATTGGCTTCGGGCTATCCGAGCATCCCGCGCGCGAACACGATTTCAGCCTGGAGAATCACATCGCGAATCTCGCTGAATTCGTCCGCCGGCTGGATTTGAAGCGACTGACGGTTGTCTGTCAGGACTGGGGCGGCCCGATGGGACTCTCGTGTGCAGTGCTCGATCCGGCCTCCTTCAAGGCGCTTGTGGTGATGAATACGTGGGCGTGGCCGGAGCCAAGCACTTTCCATAGTTCCATTTTTCCATGGCGCATGATGCACGCGCCCGTGGTAGCGCCTTACCTGTTCCAGCGGCGCAATGTCCTGGTGGAGCGCGGACTTTATCTTTCAGTGGTACACCGTGAGCGCTTCATCGAGGAGGCGCTGCCTGCCTACCGGTTTGTCATGCCCGACTACGACAGTCGCCTGCTCACGCGCGTCTTTCCGCGACTTATACCCCTTGGCCACGATGATCGTTCTGCGGCGACCATGCGCTGGCTGGAAAAGTCTCTTGGCCAAACCAATATTCCGGCTTTGATCGTCTGGGGCAGGGAGGAAATCGTGTTTCCTGCCGGCTGCGCCGAACGCTTCAAGAAGTTGCTGCCGCATGCGAGAGGTCCATTGTGGGTCACTGGCTCGCATTTCCTGCAGGAAGATTCGCCGCAGGAGATCTGCGGCCACATCCTGGAATTTTTGCGCGAGATTGACCGGGAGAGCCAGCCGTGAACATCGAGATCATCACTGCCGCGGAACTCCGCACGAAAAGCTACCGGAATGTTTTTGTGATGGTGGAAGAACGGCTTGGCCACTACGATGGTTTTCGCGAAGCCATTGTCGGCGCATTCGGCCTTACGCCCGCGCATGCCGATGGTGGCGCACCGGGTTATTTCCGCGCCCCGTCAGGGCGCGAATACCAGATCATCTTCATGGCGCGCTCCGGCCAGCGCTTTCCGTCCGGGATCGAGATCCACGCGCTGGTCCCGCAATTTGACGCGGTTGACCCCGAAGCGGCCGACGAAGATATCTGGCATTTCCTCGAGTGGCTAATCGCTCGCGTGGGCGGGGAATGGTCGGTTGAAGCGCTCAAGGCGACCGGCAAGGTTTACAAGATTCCCTGGGCCTGATCCTCGACAGTGTTGGTTGAATGGCCGCCGCGCCATCAAGCGGCGTTGCCAAGCATCCTGACCTCCTGCTGCGGGAACGGGATGACGATATTCCGGTTGCGGAACGCTTCCACGATGGCCATGTTGATTTCACTCGCGGCAGGCCCGAAATCAGCCACCTTTACCCAGGGTTTTATCGCAAGCTGAATTGAAGAATCCGCGAGCACGCTGACGCCGATGCCCGCCGCCGGTTCTGTAAATATGCGTGGATTGTTCTGCAGGATTTCGCTGACCGTGGCGAGCGCCTTGTTCAAGTTTGTGTCGTACGAAACACCCACCGTGATCGTCAGCTGACGGATGTTGCCGTAGTTGTGCAGAATCTCGCCAACGATCTTGCGGTTCGGGACGACCACTTTGGACAAGTCGGGGTGAGTCAGTACGGTTTTGAACAGCCCGATGGATTCGACGCCACCTTCGACGCCGGCAATGGCGATGTATTCACCGACACGGAATGGGCGTGTGAATATGATTGTCAGCCCCGCCACGACGTTGCTCAATACGCCTTGCGTGGCGAGCGCAATGCCCGCGCCGGCCACGCCGATACCGGCGATCAGCGGCAATAGTTCCACGCCGAGATTCTGCAGGGCCATGATCGCGAATAAGCCCATGACGAGTATATTGACGACCCGCACCAATAGATCGCGGACTGGAATCTCCAGGTCGAATTTCCGCAAGCCGCGCGCCATTGCTTTGCCGATCCAGCGTCCGACAAACACGCCGACGACAAGGATGATGATCGCAACCAGGACCTTCGGCCCGAACCTCAGGGCAAGGTCAATGACTGTTGCCTTTATGTGACTGAGTGATTCAACTTGTTCGTTCATGCGAGCGCCCCCTGTTTGGTTTTTGACGGCAACGACTCACCCCTCGACGGGGGCTGCAAAACACGTCTGAATAACTGCTGTCGTAAAAGCACAGGGCGCGAGTGGTTCAGCCCCTGGTTCTTGCCTTTATTCGTTCCATTGCGGCAACCAGCTGGGCGCTTATGCCGGGCTCCCACGCCGAATGTCCCGCGTCGGGAACGACAATGTATTCGGCTTCCGGCCAGGCCGCGTGCAGATCATGCGCCGAAATAATCGGACAAACCATGTCATAGCGGCCTTGGACAATCACGCCGGGGATCAGGCGCAGCCGGTACGCATTGTTCAGCAACGAATTTTCCGGCAGGAAAATGTTATTGGCAAAGTAATGCGCTTCGATGCGTGCAAGTCCGAGCGCGACGGCGTTTTCCGAATAGTGCGCCACCATCGAAGCATTCGGCAGCATGGTGGAACAAGAGCCTTCGTAAATGCTCCATTGATGCGCGGCCGGCATGTGCGTGAGCGGGTCAGGATTGTTCAGCCGCCTGGTGTAGGCGGCAAGCAGGTTTGTCCGCTCCGCCTCCGGAATGTATTCCGCGAATCGGCGCCAGGCCTCCGGGAAAATGAAACGCATGCCGTACAAGAACCAATCGATCTCCAGCTTGCGGCACAGAAAAATGCCACGCAGCACCAGCGCGGAGCAGCGTTGCGGATATTCCTGCGCGTAGGCAAGACCCAGCGTACTACCCCAAGAACCGCCAAAGACCACCCATTTTTCGATGCCGAGATGCACGCGGAGTTTTTCCATGTCGGCAATCAGATGCGGCGTCGTGTTGTCGATCAGGTCTCCATGCGGCCGCGAGCGACCGGCCCCGCGCTGGTCAAATATGATGATCCGGTAATGCGCCGGATCGAAGAATCGCCGGTGCATCGGGCTGGCCCCGGCCCCGGGGCCGCCGTGAAGGAAAACCACGGGTGCGCCCTGTGGATTGCCCGACTCTTCCCAGTACATTTCGTACCGATCGTCCAGTCGCAGATGACTGAAGCGCGACGGCTCGATTTCAGGATAAAGCTCGGTGCGGATCTGTGGCGGCGAAAAGTCCATATTTCTAGGCTGGCGGATCGACTTACGGCATCAAGCTGACGCCAGTGGAAACACAGGAACCATAGCAAAAAGCCCGGCCTGCGACAAACTTCCTGGATTCGATGTCGCTGAAAGACCGGGAGATGCGTCCCGTATAATCGATCCAAACATCAATAGGGAGAAAAACATGGACGAGCTGCTGCGCAAAAGCGCGCTCGATTACCATCGCTTGCCAACTCCGGGAAAAATCTCGGTCGTTCCCACCAAGGCATTGCTTAACCAGCGTGATCTTGCGCTTGCATATTCACCCGGAGTCGCGGCGGCCTGTGAAGAAATCGTGCGTGATCCGACCACGGCACGCAACTTCACCGCGCGCGGCAACTTGATTGGCGTAATTACCAATGGCACGGCCGTACTCGGCCTGGGACCCATTGGCCCGCTCGCCAGCAAACCGGTGATGGAAGGCAAGGGTGTGCTGTTCAAAAAATTTGCTGGAATCGATGTATTCGATATCGAAATCAATGAGCGTGACCCGGACAAACTGGTCGACATCATTGCAAGCCTCGAGCCTACCTTTGGCGGCATCAATCTGGAAGACATCAAGGCGCCGGAATGTTTTTACATCGAGCAGCAGTTGCGCAGCCGCATGAAGATACCCGTATTCCATGACGACCAGCATGGCACTGCGATTATCGTGGGGGCCGCCGTATTGAATGGTCTGAAGGTTGTCGGCAAGGACATCACCAAAGTAAAGCTGGTGTGTTCGGGCGCGGGGGCAGCCGCGCTAGCCTGTCTGGACCTGCTGGTGAGCCTGGGCTTGTCGATGGAAAACATCTGGGTTGCGGACATCAAGGGCGTTGTTTACAGCGGGCGCAAGGAGGAAATGGACGACAATAAAGCCCGCTACGCGCAGCACACCAAAGCCCGAACCCTGGCGGAACTTCTGCCGGATGCGGATATCTTTCTGGGTCTCTCGGCTGCGCGTGTCCTCAAGCCGGAAATGGTGAAACACATGGGCGCGAGGCCGCTGATACTCGCGCTTGCCAATCCCGAGCCTGAAATTCTACCGAACGAGGCCAAGGCTGTCCGCCCTGACGCCATCATCGCTACCGGCCGATCGGACTATCCGAACCAGGTCAACAACGTGTTGTGCTTTCCGTTCATTTTTCGTGGCGCGCTGGATGTCGGCGCCACCACTATTACCGAGCAGATGAAACTTGCGGCCGTTCGCGCCATTGCCGAATTGGCGCAGGCGGAGCAGTCGGACATTGTCGCAATTGCCTACGGCGAACAGGAGCTGGCCTTTGGTCCCGAATATCTGATTCCCAAACCTTTCGACCCTCGCCTGATTGAAAAAATCGCACCGGCCGTGGCATTGGCCGCCATGAAAAGCGGCGTGGCGACGCGGCCGATCCAGGACTTTATCGCTTACCACGATCAACTCTCGCAATTTGTCTACCACTCCGGCCTGATCATGAAGCCGGTATTCAGCGCGGCCAAAAAGAATCCCACGCGCGTAGTGTTCTGTGAAGGCGAAGACGAGCGCGTGCTGCGCTCGGTTCAGATCGTGGTCGACGAAGGCGTAGCCAAACCGATCTTGATTGCGCGCCCGGAAGTGCTGCTACCGCGCATGGAAAAATTTGGTTTGCGCATCCGTCCGGGAAGGGACTTCGAGATCGTGAATCCGAACTCGGATCCGCGCTTTCGCGATTACTGGCAGGAGTACTACACGCTGGTCCAGCGCAAGGGTATTTCAGTTGAATATGCCAAGCGCGAAGTCACCAGGCGGACTACGCTGATCGGAGCGCTAATGGTTCGCCGGGGCGATGCGGACGCAATGTTGTGCGGAACCATCGCACAGTTTTCGCTGCATGTGGAATACATCGCGACTGTCATCGGGCTACGCAAGGGGGTGAACCAGTTCGCGGCCATGAACATGCTGATCCTTCCCAACCGTACCCTTTTCATCTGCGATACCTATGTCAATCCGGATCCGACCGCTGACCAGATCGCCGAAATTACCATGATGGCCGCCGATGAAGTCTTGCGTTTCGGCATCACGCCGAAGATTGCACTGCTTTCTCATTCCAATTTTGGCA
>DATMZQ010000154.1:0-3095 GCA_035573615.1 Burkholderiales bacterium
AAGCAGAATCGTTGTAACCAGTGTGGCGATCAGGCCCTACAGCGAGCCGCTGGAAAACGTATTGCAGTCCTGCGGTCGGCCGGATTCCATGCCACGCTTGAACCAGCGCACGCGCTGCGCGGATGACCCGTGCGTGAACGACTCGGGCACGACGCGGCCCTGCGTCTGCTGCTGCAGGCGATCATCGCCGATCGCCGTGGCCGCGTTCAGCGCTTCGGCGATGTCGCCGGATTCGAGCTGATTCATGGTGCCGGCGTGATAGCCCCAGACGCCAGCGAGGCAATCCGCCTGCAACTCCATGCGCACCGAAATCCGATTCGCTTCGGCTCGCGAAACGCGCCCGCGCGTGGCCTCGACTTTCTGGAACGTACCGTTTAACTTTTGAATGTGGTGACCGACCTCGTGCGCGATCACATAGGCCTCCGCGAAATCGCCGGGCGTGTGAAAGCGTGTTTGCATATCGTGGAAGAAAGAAAGATCGATATAGAGCTTCTCGTCGCCGGGACAATAGAACGGTCCCGTAGCCGATTGCGCCATGCCGCAGGCGGAGCGCACCTGATTATCGAACAGCACCAGCGTCGGTGCGCGGTACTGGACATTCGATTGCGCGAAGATTCGGCCCCAGACCACTTCGGTGCTGCCCAGAACTTTGGCAACGAACTGCCCCATGGCATCCCCGGGCGCGCCTGTCGGAGCCTGGCGCGTATCGCTCTGCGGGGCAACCTGCTGAGCTACGTTCAGCACGGTGCTGGGGTCGAAGCCAAGGAAGTATGCAATGACGGCGATCACCAGTCCGCCCACACCAATGCCGCCGCCGATGCCCATCCCGCGTCGGTCTTCGACGTTGTTGCTCGCGTCCTGATCGCCCAATCTCATGTTGACTCCTTCGGCCTGAAAGTTACGACATCACCCGGTATCTTATCGTTCCATATGGTTGAGGCCGTCACGGCCATTGGCAGGGCCGTTTACCTTGATCATGTCAGCCTATGACGCACCGTTCCGTCCCGGCGATCATAATGTGCGAACGCAGTGCCGGGGCTTGTGTCTGTTTGGTTTCGTATCGGAGTCAATATCGGACGCCGCGAGTCGCGTCATAATGCATCTTTGCGAACCGGTAGACCCCCATGACTAGTCCATTGCTCGAGGTCGCCTGGGACAAATGCCTGCTCCAGCCGGCCCCCAACAAACAAGCCGAGGCTGCCTTGCGCCGGGACGTGGGTGCCGCTCCCGCGTGGGTGCGCTATTTTTTGAGTTGCCCGTGGCTGCCGAAGGCGGCCATTCGTCTGGCGGTCGACAACAAGCTGCTGGTGCACCTCCAGTTTTCCACGGTGGACCTGATTGCGCTCGCGGTCAGTCAAGAGAATTCGTGTCGTTACTGCTACGCGGCCACGCGGATGCAGTTGCGCATGCTCGGCATGAGCGAAGAGCGCATGGAACAACTCGAGCAGCGGCTGGCGAGCGGCGACATGGAACCCAAGCTGGCCGCGCCGGTACGTTTTGCGCGCCGGATGGCGCGCGCCAGCCCGCTGGTGACGGCAGAGGATCTTGAACCCTTGCGTGCTGCCGGTTACAGCGAAGCCGAAATATATGAGCTCGCATTTTCGTCTGCGTGCATTGGCTTCTTCAATCGCATTTCGACCATTCCGGCACTCCCGCCGTACAGCTGGGAACAACTCGCCGATCGCTGGTTCATGCGTGTGCTGCGGCCGTTGGTCGCCCCGATGATCAGACGCTGGCGCAAGCGCGGGGAACCCGCCTCATTTGCACAGCCACCGCAGGGACCATTCTCCGGGCTGCTGCTGCAATTCGACGGCTCGCCAATTGGGCCCGTGCTGGCCTCGGCCATCGAAGATGTGTGGGCTTCACCCATCCTGGACAGCCGCTGCAAGGCGCTGATGTTTGCAGTGATCGGCCGCGGCATCGGATCCGATCGCTACAGTCGGGAGATCAGCCAGATCCTCGAATCCGAAGGCCTGGTCGGCGACGAAGCAGCACACATCCTGGCGCACTTGAGCGGTCCTGGGCTGGACGCGGAGACGTGCGCGTTGGTGGCGTTCGCGCGCGATACCATTTGGTATCAAGCGGATCAGATCCAGCGCCGCGCACGGGAGTTGCGCGAGCGGCTGTCGGAAGCGAAATTCGTCGAAGCGATAGGTGTAGTTGCGCTTGCCAATACGCTTTGCCGGCTGTGCGCCGCAATGCCGCCGTGAGCCTCGCGTTCGCTCTGCTTGCGATGGCGCTCGCCGTCGCGGCCGGGCTCATCGTCTGGCAGCGAACGCGGTTACGCAAACTGCGCGCTCATATCCATGCAACAACGCTGGAACTGGAACGCTTGCAGCGATCCTGCGCGTTGCTTGCGCCCACTGGCGTAGTTGAACGCCTGTTTTCCGACGGCCCCGATAGCATTGCCGAACACAAAGTCTTTACGGCGATGTTTACTGATCTGGTTGGTTATACGGCGCTGTCCGAACGGCTCGATCCGGCAGCGCTGGCTGGTGTGTTGAACGGCTATTTCGAGCTTGTCAGCAACAGCGTGGTCGAACATCGCGGACGCGTCGCAACTTTTCTTGGTGATGGCATCCTGATTTTCTTCGGCGTACTTGAGCCCAATCCCTGGCAATGCAATGACGCAGTGGAAGCCGCGCTTGCCATACGCGCCGGACTCGTGCGCTACAACGCGGAGCTTGAGCGCAACGGCTTGCAGCGCATTGCTGTGGGCGTAGGCATACACCGCGGCCCGGGGCTGGCTGGCCTGATTGGCAGCCGCGAGCGCCGCGAGTACACCGTGGTTGGTCCAACGCTGAATCTTGCGGCGCGCGTGCAGTCGCTCACGCGCGAGCACCACCAGGACATTCTGCTCACGGAAGCTGTGCGCGCCGAACTGGATCCGCATTTCAAGCTGTCGGCGATGCCGGCGCTACCGGTAAAGGGCATTGCCGAACAGGTGGTGACTTATGCGGTGCTAGAGGGCAGGGACGAAGCGACGTTAAAGCCGTGACGACGTGTCCCACAAGGGGATACCAGGCTAACGCCCATAACGGTCGTGACGGTCGTGACGATCGTGACGGTCGTGAATGTCGTGAATATCGTGAATA
>DATMZQ010000155.1:0-3851 GCA_035573615.1 Burkholderiales bacterium
GACCTGATCCTGCAACGACTGCGCCAGTTTCATATTGCCGGCTTCCCATGCACTGAATAGTTGCGCGTAGTGCCACGGCGCCAGACAGAGCGGCGCATCGATCGTACCCACCGCACCCATGGTGAGCGCTGGCAGTGGCAACGCCCCGTTTCCGGAAAAGCAAGTCAATCCCATGTCAGCGAACGCACGGATCTGCGTGAAGTCCTGTGCAGAATGCTTGAGCCCTTTCAATGTCGGAATCTCACGCGCAAGCTTTTCCATCATTGCCGGGAAGAATTCAATCTGTGTCAGTTGCGGCAGGTTGTAAACGAAGAACGGAAGCTCGCCGGCCGCGCCCGCCACGGCCTTGTAGTAATCGATGATGGAGCGTTCGCTGGTGCGGAAGAATAGCGGCGGCAGGCAGCACACCGCCGCACAACCGGCCACACGCGCCGTCTTTGCGGCTTTCACCGCGCTGGCCGTCGTCATCGAGCCTACTTGCATGATGACCAACGCGCGGCCTTTGCAGGTTTCCGCGGAAATCTTTGCCACCACGTCGCGCTGCTCGTCGTTCAGCACCGGCCCTTCGCCGGTGCTCCCCGCCATCCAGAAGCCACCGCAGCCGTGAACGATGTTGTCATCGAGCAGTGCTCGCAAGGCTTTCTCATGGATGCGGCCGTCCTCGGTGACTGGCGTAGGCGGAGCAGGAAATACGCCCTTGAGTTCGAGTTTCATCGTGAATCCCGTTTGGTGGCAAATGAGGAGGGATTCTATCAGCGTGGAGCGAGCCTTTTCGGCTACACTGCTTTTCAGCGCAGAACACAGGTGCTGGCATGCAGCGCGGCGCGCTGCGTACACAATAAGATGACATCGCGCGGCGGTGTCGCAAACGGGGAGCATCACGATGGCCATTTCCAGGCGTGACCTGATCAAGTATGGCGCCGCAGTTGCGGGCGCAGCGGTGTTGTCGCGGCGATCGTGGGCGGATACGGCCCCGATCAACCTCGTGTTCTCGCATCATGTGCCCACCACGCATTTGATCCACGGCGTGGCCGAAAAATTTGCCGATAAGGTCAAGGAGCGTACCAAGGGCACGGTGACCATCAGCATTCGTCCGGCCTCACAGCTATTCAATCTGCGCACTTCAGCCGAAGCCCTGCAACTTGGCACCCTGGACCTGTGCTGGACCGATCTCGGCACGCTGGGCAATTGGCAACCGCAGTTCGGTTTTGTATCGCTGCCGTTTCTGTTCAACAACTACGATCACGTGAAAAAAGTGTTGTACGGACCGATTGGCCAGCAAGTCTGCAAGGATGCAAAAGATTCCCTTGGCGTAGAAATCCTGTCCCTGGGCGCTTCGGGATTTCGCGTGTTCCTGTCCAAGAAACCAATCCAGAAAGCAGATGACGTGCGCGGACTGCGCCTGCGTGTGCCCGAAATTCCGACCTGGGTTGAAATGGCCAAGGCGCTCGGCGCCAATCCGACGCCGATTCCCGCCGGGGAGATCTACACTGCTCTGCAGACTGGCGTGGTGGACGCGTTTGAATCGCCCGCAGACTACATCATGTCGAGCCGCAACTATGAAGTGGCAGGACATGTGACGCGCACACATCATATCTTCACTGAAGTGTCGATGATGGCGAGCGCCAGGAAAATGGCTTCGCTGCCACCTGGCGTTCAGACGATCCTTCGCGAAGCGGCCGTCGAAGCCGTGCAGAAAGAAATGTGGGAAGCCAATCTCAAAGCGCAGGAAACTGCCTGGAACGATCTCGCCAAGCTGGTGAAGGCGAACCCGAATCCGGACATCGCCAGTTTCCGCGCAAAGATGGGCCCGGTCATCACCGGGTTTATCGGCCGGGCCGGACCGAAAGGAAAAGCTTTAGTCGAAGCCGTTCAGGCCGCCGGCACAAGGCTTGACCGCTGACAACAGGCAAACATGAATAACCGGTCCGCTGGCGTGGCCGAGCCCTTCGTCGGCCGTCTTCGCGCGTCCCTGCAAGTAGTGTCGGTGGCGCTGCTGGCAAGTTACTTCGTGCTCGTGCTGTTGCAGGTGTTCTTCCGGTATGTACTGAACGAATCGTTGTTCTGGGCCGAGGAATTGGTGCGAGGCGCGATGCTCTGGGGCATCATGCTCAGCGCCGCACTGGTCGGAGCAGCGCGGGGCCACATCCGCGTCGAGGTCCTTGAACTGATGTTGCCGCCGCGCGGCCGGCGCATGGTGATCTGGCTGGCAAACGTACTGACGCTTGCCTTTAGCCTGATCCTGCTATGGGCAGGTGTACAGTTTGTCGACCGGACGTGGATGCAACAATCCCCGGTACTAGACGTGCCGAAGTGGACGGTATATCTGGCGATCCCGGTCGGCGCTGTGCTTGAATCGCTGCTGATGCTACTAACCTGGAATCGAGACAACCGCGTCGCTGAAGAACTCGCGGATCGCACGCTGTGAGCATTGGCTTGATGCTCGCGCTGTTCTCCATCTTCATGGTGCTGGGCATGCCGATTGCCTATTGCATGGGTCTGGCCGCCATCCTCACTGTGCTGGCCGATGGGCAGCTTCCGGTACTGCTGCTCGCCCAGCAGTTCTACGATTCACTGGATAATTTTTCGCTGCTCGCGGTCCCGCTGTTCATCCTCGCCGGCGAACTCATGAGCGTCGCCGGCATCACGGAGCGCCTGGTCGGCTTGTCGCGCGCGCTGATCGGCCATCTGCGCGGCGGGCTTGCGCAGGCCAACATCCTGACCAACATGTTCATGGGTGCCATCTCGGGCTCGGCGCTCGCCGATCTCGCCGCAATCGGTTCGATGATGATCCCGGCGATGAAACGCGAAGGCTACAAACCGGCCTTCGCGGTGGCGGTCACGGCTTGCGCCGCCATGATGGCGCCGATCATTCCGCCGAGCATCATCGCGGTGATCTACGGTTCAGTCACTGGCGTGTCCATTGGCGCGCTGTTCCTCGGTGGCGTCCTGCCTGGCGTGCTGGCTGGAATGTCAATGATGGTGCTGACCTGGTTCATGGCGCCGGGCGCCGGGGCTGGTCCATCGCCAAAAGCGTCCGCGGCCGAAGCGTTGGTGGCAACGCGCCGCGCAATGCCTGCACTGATCATGCCGGCCATCATCATCGGCGGCATCCTGTCCGGCGCATTTACGCCGACCGAGGCCGGAGCCGTTGCAGCGCTCTATGCCCTGATTTTCGGCCTGATTGCGCGCAAGCATGGATTTGCCTCGCTCTATCGCAATTTTTCCGCGGCAGCGGAGACGACCGCCAGCGCACTGATTACGCTCGGCGGCGCTGCCTTGTTCAGCTGGGTGCTGAGCCGCGCAGGCGTGGGCCAGCTTGCACTGCAAGCCATGCTCTCGATCACATCAGATCCAAAGCTCGCCATGCTGGTACTGATCACGTTCTTTTTCCTGCTGGGCACGTTCCTCGAGCCGGTACCGGCTCTCATCATCGTGGTGCCGATCATGGGTCCGCTGATTGCGCATCTCGGCTACGACCCGGTGCACTTCGGCATCATCACCATCATGCTGCTCGTCGTCGGCTCGGTGACGCCGCCAGTCGGTGTGCTCGCCATGGTTGCGAGCCGCATCGCGGGCATCAGCTACAACGCCTCGCTCGCAATGCTGTCACCGTTCATCGCGGCATGGATGATCGTGATTTTGCTCGTGGCGTATGTTCCCGACTTGGTGCTCTGGCTGCCGCGATTAATGAAGTAAGCACGGGCAGCGCTCTTTTCTGGGGAACTAACAAAAGCGGAAATTCCACCGCGAAGATATTCGTGGTGAAATCCTTTCGCACCGAGATTCATGCCACCAGTAATGCCGCGCCAATAGCCATCACTGCCTGATCGCTTTTCCGGGGCGCGTTG
>DATMZQ010000156.1:0-13209 GCA_035573615.1 Burkholderiales bacterium
GCGTTATTGGCGCGCAAGAGCCTTGATGGCGCTTGGACGACCGACCGAGGCAAATATGCTGCTCGCACCGCTGTCAAACGAATTCAGTTTCTATGGCCAGCTTGCGGCCGATGAACTTGGTACGTCGGTGAGTTCCGCGCCACAAACCTACCAGCCTTCGGCCGACGAGGTTGATGCCATCGCGGCTGACCGCGGAATCCAGCGGGCCCTGGCGCTGTATCGCGCAGGCCTGCGCTACGAAGGGGCGCTTGAATGGCAATGGTCCATCAAAGACTACGACGATAAACAATTGCTTGCGGCAGCGATGCTGGCGGTGCGCAATGACTGGTACGAACGCGCGATCGACACGGCGGAGCGCACAGCTATCTTGCACGATTTCGGCTTGCGCTACCCAGCCCCCTATCGCAAGCTGGTACAGGATTACTCGCAACAACTCGATCTGGACGAAGCGTGGGTATACGGTCTGGTGCGCCAGGAAAGCCGCTTTGTGCATACGGCGCGTTCTACTGCGGGCGCGAGCGGCCTCATGCAGTTAATGCCGGCCACAGCACGCTGTGTTGCGAAACGTCTTGGCATGATGGGTCACCACACGACTTTGACCGAGACTGTCGATAGCAACATCGGTCTTGGTACCTATTATTTGCGCCAAGTGCTCGACTCAGTCGACAAGCAGATGGTTTTGGCATCCGCAGGATACAACGCGGGTCCACGCCGAGCGCGCGACTGGGCGGCGAGCCGGCCATTGGAGGGTGCTGTTTATATCGAAACCATTCCGTATCCCGAGACGCGGGAATACGTCAAGAAAGTCATGAACAACACCCTGTACTATGCCCGCCTGTTCCACCAATCCAATCTGAGCCTGCGCGACCGTCTCGGCGTCGTGCCGGCCAGGTCAATGTCCAACAATTGAATGCGCGGATCCTATAATTTCGCCAACTCCCGGTTCGGATTGGAAACATGAAAGTCAGTTCGGTTTGCGTCATCGGCGGCACCGGCTTTCTCGGCAGCCACGTGGTGCGCCAGCTTGCAGCGCGCGGCCTTCGCGTGCGCGTGCCTACGCGTCGGCGCGAGCGAGCAAAAGCCTTGATCGTGCTGCCGACAGTGGATGTCTTCAACGCTGATGTGCACCATCCAGCCACGCTGGAGCGGGCCATCCAGGATTGTGACGCAGTTATTAGTCTCGTAGGAATTTTGCACGAAACACGCGCAGGCGATTTCGCGCGCATACATACCGAACTGCCACGCAAAATCGTCGATGCCTGTCGCAAAGCGGGACTGCGCCGATTGCTGCATGTGTCCGCACTTAAAGTCGCTCATGATGCGCCCAGCGCCTATCTGCGTTCCAAAGCAGAGGGGGAACAGCAGATCCGCGTGGCAGAGGCTGGCGGCATCCGTACCACCATTTTTCGCCCCTCGGTCATATTCGGCCCTGAAGACCGTTTCCTGAATATGTTTGCGCAGCTTGCACAAAAGCTTCCGGCCATTGTATTGGCATGCCCAAAAGCCATCTTTCAGCCGGTCTACGTGGAGGATGTGGCGCGTGCTCTGCTGGATAGCTTGGAGCTTTCGCAAACCTATGGTCGCAGCTTTGAGCTGTGCGGTCCCAAAACGTATACCCTGCAAGAACTAGTGAAGTACGTTTGCCGGCTGCTGCGGCTGGAGCGGCCGATCCTGCCGCTCAATGACGAGATGTCGCATTTGTTGGCCTGGATCATGGAGTGGTCTCCGGTCAAACTACTGTCCCGCGACAATTATCATTCCATGAAGATTGCCAATAGGTGCGATTGCCCGTTCCCGACCGTGTTCAACTTTCAGCCATCAGCGCTGGAAGCGGTGGTGCCCACCTACCTTCTCGATATCACGCCGCGCGCGCGCTATCGCTGGTTTCGGTTTCGCGCCCGGCACTAGTTTACATTCAGACCCGGGAGCCTTCCCAATGCCTAATCTGGTTCTCGTAATCGGCAACAAGGCCTATTCCTCCTGGTCGTTACGCCCATGGTTGCTGATGAAACAAGCCGGCATCGCGTTTGAAGAATTGCGTTTGTCGCTGTACGCAAAGGATGCCAGGAAAACCTTGCTGCTGCATTCGCCCACGGGCAGAGTTCCAGTGCTCAGGGACGCGGGGATAACCATCTGGGATTCCCTGGCGATCTCCGAATACTTGGCGGAGAAATACCCGCGCATGCAGCTTTGGCCAGCTGACGTCGCGGCGCGCGCGCACGCGCGTGCAATCAGCGCGGAAATGCATTCAGGCTTCATGACCCTGCGCCATCAGATGCCGATGAACGTCCGCCGTAAGCTGCCCGTCCGGGCAAAGTCAGCCGAACTCGATGCTGACATCGCACGCGTCGAGAGCATCTGGAACGAATGCCGCAGCCGATACAGCGCTGCCGGCCCGTACCTTTTCGGCGGCTTTTGCATCGCCGATGCAATGTACGCCCCCGTTGCTTCACGTCTGCATACCTACGGCGTTCCGCTCGGCGGAGCGGCTGGTCAATATGCGATGACGATTCAAGCTTTGCCGGCAATGCAGGAGTGGATCGCTGGCGCGCGCACGGAAACCGAAGTCAATCCGCAATACGAAGCGTGAGGATCTATGCCGTTGGAGGGGCCGTGCGCGACGAGTTGCTCGGCCGTCCAGTCAAGGACCACGACTATGTCGTGATCGGTTCATCGCCCGAAGAAATGGAACGGCTTGGCTATCGCCCGGTAGGGCGGGATTTCCCCGTATTCCTGCATCCTCGGACGCACGAGGAATATGCGCTTGCCCGCACCGAGAGAAAGACGTCGCGCGGCTACAAGGGCTTTGAGGTTCAAGCTTCACCAGATGTCACGCTGGAGCAGGATCTTGCGCGCCGCGATCTCACCATTAATGCGATCGCGCGCGATGAGGCAGGGAACATCATCGATCCGTACCACGGGGTCGCAGATTTGACGGCAGGCATACTGCGGCATGTCAGCCCGGCGTTTGTGGAAGACCCGGTGCGGGTGCTGCGGGTAGCGCGCTTTGTCGCCCGCTTTGGCTTCCGGATCGCGCCCGAAACGCTGGAGCTCATGCGGGAAATGGTGCACAACGGTGAAGTGGACCATCTCGTGCCTGAACGCCTCTGGCAAGAATTGTCACGTGGACTGATGGAAGAACAGCCCTCTCGGATGCTGATCGTGCTGCGCGAGTGCGGAGCGCTTGCCCGGGTACTGCCGGAAGTCAATGCGCTGTTTGGGGTGCCGCAACCGGTACAACACCATCCGGAGGTCGATACCGGCCTGCATATTTTGCTGGTAATAGATTACGCTGCGGCTCAGCACTATCCGCTTACCGTGCGCTTTGCGGCACTGACCCATGATCTCGGTAAAGCGCTTACGCCGTCCGACGTCTTGCCCAAGCATGACGGCCACGAACACAGGAGCGTCGAACTGCTTGAGAAGCTTTGCGAACGCCTGCGTGTTCCAAGTGAATGCCGGGATCTGGCGTTGTTGACTGCACGCTATCACGGCGAAGCGCATCGGGCGCAGGAACTTCGTCCTGCAACAGTACTAAAGTTATTGTCGGCGGCTGATGTGTATCGCAGGCCGGAGCGTTTTGAGGAATTCCTGGCTGCCTGCAGTTGCGATTATCACGGCCGCAGTGGCCTCGAAGCGCGCCCCTATCCGCAGGCAGAATTGTTAAGGGAATCTGCTCGGGCCGCACGGCAAGTCGATGCTGGCAACATCGCGCGGAGCATGGACAATGATTCCGGCCGCATCGCCGCCGCAATCGAGACAGCAAGACTGGATGCAGTTTCCAGGACACTGGCCCGACTGCGTCAACGCTAAAACAGCATAATCGTTATGATTAGGACCGATGTGCTGAAGAAGTCCATCTCAAGGAGATCCCGATGATGAATAGAATTGCAGTTGCTGCCGTATTTACCTGTGCCGCTTTCATAACACCCAATGTGTTCGCTGCCAACCAGTCCGCCTCGAAGCTGGAAGCAGCCTTCAAAAAGGCCGACACGGACCACGACGGCAGCCTTACCAAGGATGAAGCGAAAACGCTGCCACGGGTGGCTAAACACTTCGATGAAATCGACACTGACAAGGACGGCAAGGTGACACTGAAGGAACTGCAGACATCGATGAAGCAGGTGCGCGCGGAAATGCACGAGCGCGCGGTACAGCGCTTCAAGTCTGCCGACAAGGACAACGACGGCACTCTAACAAAAGAGGAGGCGAAAGCTATGCCGCGGGTTGCCAAGAATTTCGATGCTATCGATGCCGACAAAGACGGGACGGTCAGCGAAAAGGAAATCCACAATTACATGAAGACGCACCACCCGAAGTAACGGCCTCGGTAAGGCATTACCCAATGGACAGGCACGGTGCCTGTCCATTTTTTATCTGAGCATCCAGAAAATCAAGCTAGCGAGCAGCGACAGCATGATTGTGGAGCCAACCGGGAACGAATACTGTTTGCCGCCCCGTTCGATCGTGATGTCCCCCGGCATGCGGCCAAATCCGAGCCGGCGGAGCCAGGGAGTAAGCGCGCCCAATACCAGTAGCGCAATCAACAGTGTCAACAACCATTTCAGCACAGCGGAATTTTAACAAAGTCAACGATCATTAAACCGGCGCGCTTCGTGCGTTCGATTAGAATTCGTAGTTCTCATGTCAAATGCTTAGGGGAGTTGTCATTGATCGAACTGTACACCTGGAGTACGCCGAACGGCCGCAAGGTCTCGATCATGCTGGAAGAACTTGCACTTCCCTACAGGGTACATGCGATAGACATCGGCAAGGGACAACAATTCGGCGCAGAATTTGTCGCGGTTAGCCCGAACAGCAAAATTCCCGCTATTGTTGACAGCGACGGACCAGATGGCACCCCGTATTCATTATTCGAATCGGGGGCGATCCTGTTGTACCTCAGTGACAAGACCGGGCGTTTCCTGCCGCAAAAGAAGACCCAGCGCTTCGACGCGATTCAGTGGCTGATGTTTCAAATGGGCGGGGTCGGTCCGATGTTCGGCCAAGTGCACCATTTCCTGCGGGCGGCACCCGAGCCGGTACCCTATGCCATCGAACGCTACGGTAAAGAGACGCGCCGTCTTTACGCAGTGTTGGATAAGCACCTCGCCGGCCACGAATGGCTGGCTTCGGAATATTCAGTCGCAGATATCGCAACTTACCCCTGGGTCGCCCGCCATGACTGGCACAAGGTGGACTTGGCCGATTTCCCGAACGTCAAACGCTGGTTTGAAATCATTGCCGCACGTCCGGCCGTACAGCAGGGAATGAAGATCCCAACTGCGCGCTGAAGTCGTTCAAAACCTTGAACATGGATGAACCGCTGCCGTCCAAGATCGGCAAATACCCGGTGATCCGCGAGATTGCACGCGGCGGCACCAGCCGGGTGTATCTGGGACGAGATCCTTTCGCCAATCGGGACGTTGCCATCAAGCTGGTCAGCGCCGCAGATGGCATCGAATCCGATTTGCGTCGTCGTTTTCACAAGGTATTCGTGAATGAGGCGTCGTTAGTCGGCAAACTCATCCACCCGCATATCATGGCCATCTATGACGCCGATGCTTCGGACGATTTCAGCTATATCGTCATGGAATATGTCGATGGGCCGACGCTGGAACATTTCTGCAACGTGACAAACCTGCTACCAGTAGACCGCATCGTGGAGGTTGCCTTCAAATGCAGCCTTGCACTGGACTTTGCCCATCGCCACGGCATTATCCACCGGGACATCAAGCCGGCCAATATCCTGATCGGCGCGCAAGGTGACATCAAAATCAGCGATTTTGGCGTGGCGTTGCACACGGGAGGCGACCACACCCATCTGCAAGGCGTCGGATCGCCGGCCTACATGTCACCGGAGCAGGTGCAAGACAAGGAACTCACGCATCAGACGGATATCTACTCGCTGGGCGTAGTGCTGTATCAACTGTTGACTGGAAAGTTGCCTTTCATTGCAGCCAACAAAGCGAGCTTGCTGTATCAAATACTGAACATCGATCCGCCACCGCCATCCACGTACCGTACCGACATTCCGGAACCGCTCGACAAAGTAGTGATGCACGCGCTTAGCAAAGATGCCCGCTTGCGTCACCAAACATGGGGAGAATTCAGCCGCGAGTTGACCCAGACTTACCGCCATCTCACGTTGCCGCCCGATTCAATATCGGATACGGAAAAATTCAATGCCATCCGATCGCTGGGATTTTTCAAAAACTTTCGTGACGTGGAGATCTGGGAGACGGTACGCATTGCGGCGTTTCGCCGCATCCAGCCAGAAAAAATAATCATTCGCGAAGGTGACGTCGGAGAGAATTTTTATGTCGTGGCAGCCGGACAGGCTCGCGTGACCAAAGCAAACAGCGAACTGGACATCCTGGACCCGGGAGACTGTTTCGGGGAAATTCTTTATTTCGAACAAACCAAAGCCAGGCGCGTCACGACCATTGCTTCCATAACGGCGCTTACGGTCATCGAAATAAAGGCACTCGCTCTGCAAAAGGCAAGCGACGCGTGCCAGAAGCAGTTCAACCAGGCCTTTCTGAAAATTCTGATCGCGAGGCTAGAGAGCGCCAGCGACCGGCTGTCCGCGCGCTAGTTGAGTATTCCACGTCGATCATGGTCCAAGTGTCTGTCGACGTTTCTGAGATTCTGGTTTGGAAGCACTTCTAACATCGATACTACTCGTCGCTGTCGCAGAAATAGGGGACAAAACCCAACTGCTCTCGTTCGTGCTGGCAGCACGGCTACGCAAACCATGGCCTATCATTGGCGGCATTCTGCTCGCCACGGTGCTGAATCATACTCTGGCCGGCGCGGTCGGAACCCTGCTCGCCGGCTGGGTTCCCGCGGACACTTTGTCCTGGATCGTGGGATTGTCTTTCATTGGGTTTGGACTCTGGGCTTTGCATCCAGACGCGCTTAGCGATTCGCCCCGGCTGCATAAGGCCGGGGCTTTTGTGACCGCTTTCCTGGCGTTTTTCTTGGCCGAGATGGGAGACAAAACACAGTTCGCCACGATTGCCCTCGCAGCGCGGTTCGATGCGCTTATGACGGTCGTCATCGGCACCACCATCGGTATGATGCTGGCCAATGTTCCGGCCGTCTGGCTAGGTAAAAAATTGGCAGACCGCATCCCCATGCGCGCCATCCGCCTGCTGGCAGCGACTTTATTCATTCTGGTTGGCGCAGTTACTCTATGGAGCACATTCCGTACAGCACAATGAACTCTACCGGTCCCGCACAGAAACATTGTCCTGATTGCGGTGCGATTTTTGAATGCGCGATGGCTCCGGACACGCCGTGTTGGTGCAGCCTGAAATTTGCGCGCGTCATGCCGGTACCGGAAGCAGGCGCCCATTGTTACTGCCCAAACTGCTTGAGCATACGCGTTGCGCTGGAGCAACGGAAAACCGCGAGCAAGGGGCCTGTTTAAGTGCGGCGCAAGGCTACATCGGGTCGGGTGTTTTGGAATTGGATCTATTCGAAATCCACGCCCCGAGCCCCAACACGAGAAATGCACCGGCCCATGGAATCGTCATGCCGGGGATGGGGGATTGCATATACGCTTGCAGGACCGGTTCTCCAATAAACATTTCGCCGGCGACATAACCGAGTAAACCCGCTCCGAGCTTAATGACAATCGGAAAGCGGTCCATCAATTTCAGGATCGCCGTGCTGCCGAAGATAATCAGCGGAATGCTGAGCGCAAGTCCCAGGATCAACAAAACCAGATTGCCATGCGCCGCGCCGGCCACTGCAATCACGTTGTCCAGGCTCATGACGAAGTCTGCGACCAGTATGATTCGTACGGCCGCCATGAGATGGTCGGATGATCTTCCGGCAGGACCATTATTTTGCTTACCCGGCACCAGCAGCTGAACGCCGATCCATAGCAAGAGCAATGCTCCAGCCATTTTTAGATATGGGAATGTGAGAACGCGCGCCGCGATGGTCGTCAGGACGACACGCAAAACGATTGCAGCTCCACTGCCGAGGATGATCGCGGCACGTCGCTGGTGCGGCGCCAGCGACCGTGCAGCCATCGCAATGACCACCGCGTTGTCCCCGCTCAGCACAATATTTACACCGATGATTTCGAGCAGGCCGAGCCAGAATTGGTTGTCCATGCCCATGCCTGTCGTCGTGACCCATTGGCGCAAACGCGATTCTTCGCGTCACTGATATGACACGAGTGAATCGAATGGCGCTAGCGTAAGACGGACTTGAGCAGCTTGCCCATTTCCGCGGGATTTTTCGTCACTTTGATGCCGCACTCTTCCATGACCGCCAGCTTTTCTGCAGCCGTACCTTTGCCGCCCGATATGATGGCGCCGGCATGACCCATGCGTTTGCCCGGCGGCGCAGTGACGCCGGCAATGAAACCCACGATCGGTTTTTTCATGTTGCTTCTGGCCCACAATGCCGCTTCCTCTTCGTCGGAGCCGCCAATTTCTCCGATCATGACTACTGCTTCAGTCGCTGGATCCTGGTTGTACAGCTTCAGGATATCGATATGCTTCAGCCCGTTTACCGGATCACCACCGATCCCGACTGCCGAGGATTGTCCAAGCCCTATCTCGGTAAGCTGGCCGACTGCTTCGTAAGTCAGGGTGCCTGAACGCGATACCACGCCGATCGGGCCCTTGCGGTGAATGTGCCCGGGCATAATGCCGATCTTGATTTCTTCAGGCGTGATGGCTCCGGGGCAATTCGGTCCAAGCAGTAATGTTCTGCGATTCTGCTTACGCATGCGATCACGCACTTCGATCATGTCGCGTACCGGAATACCTTCCGTGATGCAAATCACCAGATCCAGATCGGCCTCGACGGCCTCCCAGATCGCAGCGGCAGCCCCTGGGGGTGGCACGTACACCACCGAGACGGTCGCGCCGGTCTGTTGCTTCGCTGCTCGCACCGAACCAAAAATCGGAATGCCTTCGAAATCCTGCCCCGCTTTGGTCGGATGCACACCGGCAATGAAACAATTCTTTCCGTTGGCGTATTCGCGGCACATCCGAGTGTGGAACTGTCCGGTCTTGCCGGTAATCCCTTGCGTGATGACTTTGGTATTTTTATCGACAAGAATGGACATCATCGCGCTCCCTTGGCGGCAGCGACGACTTTCTGGCCCGCCTCAGCCATGTTCTCGGCCGAAATGATGGGCAGGCCGGAGGCGGCCAATATCTTCTTACCAAGGTCTTCGTTGGTGCCCTTCATGCGCACGACAAGCGGTACGGCAAGCTTGACCTGTTTGGCCGCTTCGACCACCCCCGTGGCAATTACATCGCATTTCATGATGCCGCCAAAGATGTTCACCAAAATTGCGCGCAGATCCGGGTTGCGCAGCATCAGTTTGAACGCTTCGGTGACCTTCTCGGTTGTCGCTCCGCCACCTACATCCAGGAAATTCGCTGGCTCGCCGCCGAACAATTTGATCGTATCCATGGTCGCCATTGCAAGGCCGGCACCATTAACCAGGCATCCGATGTTTCCATCAAGAGATATATAGGACAGGCCATGCTTTGAGGCTTCAATCTCCGCCGGATCTTCCTCATCGAGATCGCGCATCGCCACGATGTCTTCATGCCGGTAGAGCGCGTTGTCGTCGAAATTCATCTTGGCATCGAGCGCTACCACGTTGCCATCGCCAGTCAGAATGAGGGGATTGATTTCTACCAGCGTGGCATCGGTGTCCCAAAACGCCTGGTACAGGCCCTTGAGGATCGTGCGCGCTTTGTGCAAGCTGCTTTCGGGAATACCGATCTTGCGGGAAAGTTCCTCGACCTGCGCGTCGGCCAGACCCAATTGGGGATCGATGAATGCTTTGTGGATTTTCGCCGGCGCGCGCGCAGCCACTTCTTCGATATCCATGCCACCTTCAGAGGAAGCCATCATGCAGACCTGCTGTCTGCCTCGGTCCACGACCAGGCCGACGTAGAGCTCTTTTCGTATATCAGCCCCCTCTTCGATCAACAGCCGCCGCACCTTCTGCCCCTCGGGGCCCGTTTGATGCGTCCGGAGTTGCATGCCAAGGATTCTCGACGCCCAATCGCGCACCTCTTCGATGGACTTGGCGACTTTGACTCCGCCCCCCTCGCCGCGTCCGCCGGCGTGAATTTGTGCCTTAACCACCCAAACCTTGCCGCCAAGCTTTTCCGCCGCGGCGACCGCTTCATCGACACTGAAACAAGCCACCCCCCGAGGCGTGGTCACGCCGTAGTGCCGGACAAGTTCCTTTGCCTGATACTCGTGAATTTTCATCGCTACTTAACTTCTTCGAAATTTTATTGAATAGCGGAGCGCGCCTGTTCGTGAGGCGAGCAATGAACAAAGTTTATTTGGCAAGCAGAAGACCACCGAAAAACCCTGCCCCAAAAGCGCGGGAAGTATACTCCAAGCCCCGCCTCAACTGCCGCAATGCAGTGTCAATTCAGATTGTTCCGCCAAAATCACTGGTGAAGAAACGTGCTTTGGTATTCAACTGTTCAATCGCAACATCAGCAAAGCGCGACTAAATTGCAAATCACCAAAAGCAGTTGTCACTGTGGCTTGGGCGTTCCACGCATGGAATCGTGCACGCGCTTCAGATCCTGGTAAGCACGATCATGGTTTTCGCGCGCTGCCACAAATGCCGCCTGCGCTTCCTCGAGCGCTTTCGCTGCCTGGTCTGCCTGGATTTTGGCGTCGTCGAGATGTTTTTTTGCAATCTGGTCTTTTTTTTCGGCTACTCGAACCTTGCTTTCGGCATCGGACATTTGGTCTCGCGCGAACCGGGCCCGCTGCTGAGCTACTTCAAGGGAAAGCGGCGCGTTTGATTGCGCCATTGTGTTTGCGGCAAATGCCATAAGCGCGATCATCAAAACAGTCTTCAGCATATTGTCGAAGGTCTCAGTCGGCATTTAATCGCAATGGATATATCTGCGGCGACATATGACCGAGGGTGGCCGGATTCCAAGATGCCATATTTACAATGCTTAAAACGTCTATGAGGGGTTGGACATACTGGGCGACTGCTTGTTGGTGCCGGCAACAGGAATCGAACCCGTGACCTTTTGATTACAAATCAACTGCTCTACCAACTGAGCTATGCCGGCTTCGCTCCAATTATAGCTGCCACTTCTGGAACATCAGACTACTTGATAACCTGGAGGCGAGGTCTCCCGCCAGACGGTGGCGTTGGATGGTCATCGTTGGGGGGAACAATTTCGCTCTTGTTGGAAGGGACTACCTGGGCCGGCAGCGACGGTGACGTCTGGAAGGAGAGACCCTGGCCCGTTTCCTTGGCGAAGATGCCGCCGACCGAATTAATCGGCACGGAGATTTCGCGTGAAACACCGGCAAACCTCGCCGAAAACTGAAGAAATTCATTACCGATTTTTAAATTTCGGGTCGCATCCGGACTCACATTCAGGACGATTTCCCCGTTCTTGACATATTCCATCGGGACCTTCGTCGTCTCATCCACTTTTACGGCGATATACGGCGTAAGGCCGCTATCGCAACACCACTCGAAGATCGCACGAATAAGATACGGCGTGGTCGAGGTCTCCTTCACTTGCGCATCACCTTCTCGGAAGCAGTGAGCGCTTCAATAAAGGCCGGCCGGCTGAACAGGCGCTCGGCGTACTTCATCAACGGCGCCGCCGGCTTCGGCAATTGAATGCCATAGAAATCAAGACGCCACAATAATGGCGCAATCGCGACGTCAAGCATCGAAAATTCATCGCCGAGCATGTACTTCTGTTTCACAAATACCGGTGCAATTTGCGTTAGATTATCGCGTACGGCGAGCCGCGCCTTTTCCGCCTGCTTTTGCGTACCGCTGTCTATGGCATCGATGTTGGAAAACAGTTCGTTTTCGAAGCGGAAGAGAAACAGACGGGCGCGAGCTCGCATTACGGGATCCGCTGGCATGAGCTGCGGATGCGGAAAGCGATCATCAATGTACTCATTGATGATGTTAGATTCGTAAAGAATTAAATCCCGTTCTACCAGTACCGGCGTGCGATTGTACGGATTCATCACCGCGAGATCTTCCGGCTTATTGAACAGATCGACGTCGATGATCTGGAAATCCATTCCTTTTTCAAACAGGACGATCCTGCATCGTTGGCTGAATGGGCAAGTGGTGCCCGAGTAAAGTGTCATCATTGGCTGTTACCTGGAGTTAATCAGTGCACATCTTTCCAATACTCTTTCTTGAGCAACCACGCTGGAGCCAGAAGCAAGAGTAGAAATAACAGCACCAGGATGCCGATTTGCGAACGCTTGGTCCTTTCCGGTTCGGCCATATACGACAGGAAATTCACCAAATCCCGGGTAACGTTGTCATATTCCAGTGCCGATAAGCTGCCGGGCGTTGCAAGCACGAGCGTCCTGTGTTCGGACTTGTGCCCGTCATGTTCCTCGATTTCGCTCTTTATCGTCTGGATGCCCTGCAACTGCCACAAGGCGTGCGGCATGCCAACGTTCGGAAATGCCAGATTGTTCCAGCCGGTCGATCTTTTTTCGTCGCGATAGAAAGTTCGCAAATACGTATACAGCCAGTCCGTGCTCCGCGACCGCGCTATCACGGATAGATCCGGCGGTTCTACGCCAAACCATTGTTTCTGATCCTTGCGATTGGCGCTGATGGTCATCGCATCCCCGACCTTCTCCGCGGTGAATAGCAAGTTATCCTTGATCTGCTCTTCTGTGAGGCCTAAGTCCATCAAGCGGTTATAGCGCATTGCATTTGCCGAATGGCAGTTCAGGCAGTAATTGACGAACGTACGGGCCCCACGTTGTATTGAAATGGCATCTTGCGGATCGATATTTGCACTGTCGAGCCGCAGTTCCTCCCCGAATGCATAGACTGCAACCGGCAAAAGCAGCAGTGCGAGTAACGGTTTTTTCAAGATCCCACCCTTTCCGGCTCCGGCTTCGTCTGATCAATGCGGGTATACCAGGGCATGAGCAGGAAAAACAGGAAGTAAGCGATCGTAAATATGCGGGCGATCACGGTGGCGCGCTCGGCACCGCCAAGCCATGAACCAAATTGGCCCCAGACGTTGGTCGGTTCGGTGCCGAGATAGCCCAGAACCAAAAAGGAAACGACAAATATGGCCAGAGCCGTCTTATAAATGGCTCCGCGATAGCGAATCGACTTAACCGCGCCCCTGTCAAGCCAGGGCAACAGAAAGAAAATCATTACCGACAGCCCCATAG
>DATMZQ010000157.1:0-3667 GCA_035573615.1 Burkholderiales bacterium
CACGGCAGCGGACTGACCGCGTGCTGCGTGAGAGCGAGGAAAGGTTTCGCGCCGCCCTGGCTGCCACGAGCGATATTGTGTGGACCAACAATGCGCAGGGGCAGATGACCGGCGAACAGGCTGGCTGGAGTGCCTATACCGGGCAAAGCCGGGAGGAGTATCAGGACTATGGTTGGGCGGAAGCCGTCCATCCGGACGACATCGCGGTAACGATTAGCAAATGGAAAGAAGCCGTGGCATCCGCGTCAGCATTCGTATTCGAACACCGGGTTCGCCGGCGGGACGGTACCTATCGCAACATGCAGGTCCGCGCCGTTCCGGTAACAAGCCCGGACGGGTCAGTGCGCGAATGGGTCGGCGTCCATCGCGACATCACCATTCAGCGCGAGTCCGAAGCACAACGTGCGGCACTGCTGGAGCGCGAACGCGCTGCGCGCACAGCTGCAGAGCAGGCCAGCCGCACCAAAGACGAATTCCTCGCCAACGTCTCGCATGAACTGCGTACGCCGCTCAACGCCATGCTCGGCTGGTCCAGCGTGCTGCTCGCATCGCCGCAGATGGGACACGAAGATCTGAAGAAAGGGCTCGCTACCATCGAGCGGAATGCACGCCTGCAAGCGCAGATCATCGAGGACTTGCTGGACATGAACCGGATTCTGTCCGGGAATTTGCGTCTCGATGTCACTCCCGTCGATGTGCAATCCGTGTTGCAGGCGGCCGTGGAAACAATCCGGCCGGCTGCGAATGCAAAAGCAATCCGGGTTGAAACCAATATCGCAGCTGGCTCCATTGTGCCGGGCGATTCGGGACGCCTGCAGCAAGTGTTCTGGAACCTGCTTTCCAATGCCGTCAAGTTCACACCGCGCGGCGGAAAA
Organism: Burkholderiales bacterium; assembly: GCA_035573615.1. Lineage (GTDB taxonomy): Bacteria > Pseudomonadota > Gammaproteobacteria > Burkholderiales > JACQAP01 > JACQAP01. Next base: position 876 of record DATMZQ010000157.1, read on the forward strand.
GTCCTGGTTGGCACGCGTACGCTGGATTCGTTGCTCGAAATTTCTGTCCAGGATGATGGCATCGGTATGGCGCCAGATTTCCTGCCCCGGCTGTTCGAACGGTTCTGCCAGGCGGACGCCAGCACCTCGCGAGTGCACGGTGGCCTGGGCCTCGGTCTGGCAATCGTCAAGGAACTTGTGGAATTGCACGGTGGTTCGGTTTCCGCAACCAGCAAGGGCGAAGGCAAAGGAGCCCGCTTCAGCGTCTATCTGCCGATCATGTCGTCGCAGGCAACGGAAGAGCAGCCGGCCCTCACAGAACTAAAGGTTTCCCGACGAGTGGAACCGTCTCTGCGCGGCGCCAAGGTGTTGATTGTGGATGATGAGCGAGATACGCGTGACTTGCTGAAGAAAATCCTGACGGAACGCGGCGCCACGGTGGTCCTCGCGGATTCCACCGACGAGGCGCTGTTGCAAATTGCGAAATCCAATCCGGATCTGCTGATCAGCGATATCGGCATGCCGGAACGCGATGGTTACGATCTCATCGGACAGCTCAGAAATCATCCCGCCTGGAAGGCCATTCCTGCCATAGCCCTGACCGCATTCGCCATGGCAGATGATCGCATGCAGGCAGTCCGCTCCGGGTATCAGGCTCATATCGGCAAGCCCGTGATGCCGGCGGACCTTATCGACACTGTCGCGGCACTGCTGGACCGCTGAATTAGATCAGGGCCGGCCTGGCCGATTGTCAAACCGCCCGCGGGCGCGAATCGGGGCATGCATCACGCAAGCCAGTGGCTCGTTGTAGAGCGGGCAGCATAATGCGACCGGCATTGTTCTCCATGCTTTCACGTCACGCATTCCGCATGCTACTGTAGTTCCTCGCGCAGGATTTCGAACCCCCATCGCGGAAGCTGCCGTGTGGGGGATACAATCAAAAAAGTTTGCGAGTATCGCAGGACCACAAAATCGAGAGGAGACGCCCATGCCTGAAACAAAAAAAACGCTGAAGCAGCGCCGCCGGTTCATCAAAGCCGCAGGCGCGGTGAGCGCGGCTGCCGGGATAGGATTCCCGTTTATTGCGCGCGCACAAAGCAAACCCATCCGGATCGGCATGCCGACCATCATGTCCGGGCGTGTCGCGCAGCTCGGTATCTCCTCGCGCAACTCCGTCATGACCGAGATTGAAAAATTCAACCTCGCCGGGGGCTTGGGTGGACGCAAGATTGAACTGATTACACGCGATTCGAAGGGCAAGCCGGACGAAGCAGCCAATAACACGCGCCAGCTGATTAACGGTGATGGGTGCGAGATCATCATCGATGCCGAATCCTCCGCTGGCGCTTTTGCAGTGCAGGAAGTCATTCGTGAACTGAAGGTGCTGTGCATTCACACCAATTCCGAGACTTCCTCGCTATCGGCTGATCCGAAGATCCGCGTCCCAACCGCTTTCCGTACCGCGCGCCAGGGGATTCACGACGCCATCGTCAGCGCGACTTACGCCGCGGGCATCGTCAAGGCCAACGGCCTGAAGACCTGGATGAGCTGCTCTCCGGATTATGCTTACGGCCGTGACAACACTTCCTTGTTCATGCAATACCTGAAGCGTTTTCAGCCGGATATCGAAGTCGTCGGCGAAGCGTGGCCGAAACTATTCCAGGCCGACTACACCGAGAACATCACCAAGATACTGGCGGCGAAGCCCCAAGCCTTGTACTCGGCGCTGTGGGCGGGCGATCTGGTCTCGTTCGTGGATCAGGCGGGCATTTACAATCTGCTAAATCAGACCAACATGTTCGCCATCAACATGGCCGATTACACAACGCTCACCGCGGTGAAGAATCTTCCGCAGGGTATCCATTCCTCCAACCGCTACATCAAGACTTTCCCGGCGACTGCGGACAATGCCGCCTGGGGTGACGACTACAAGACCCGGTACGGAGACTACCCGACCAACTGGTCCTGGGAAAACGCCGTGGCGATGCACTTTATTGTCGCCGCGATGAAAAAAACCGGTTCCACCGACAGCACGAAGCTGGCCGAAGCGATTCGCGGCATGAAGCTCAAGACGCCGTTTGGCGCGGACGGGACCATCACGATGCGCGCCGACGATCAGACGACGATCGGTTACGCGCTGGGTTGGGGCACGACGATCCCGAAGGAACCGTACGTGCCGCACGTCACACCGGGCGACTGGAAAGCCATCCTGGAACACGAGGCGGAGTGGAAGAAAACGATGGGTTACGCCTGACGCGCGACCCGTCCGAACCAATGCGCGGCAGCCAATTCGCGCTGCCATGATTACGCTGTCCTTCCGACCCGGAGTAGACCTTGGATCTACAAGCCATGCTGGCGTGCTTTACGTCCGCGTCCTGTCTGGTCACGCAGACCACGGGCGGACTCATCAGCGGAATGCTGCTGTTTCTGGTCGCAGCCGGGCTGTCACTGATATTCGGCACGCTCAAGGTCATCAACTTCATGCATGGCTCCCTTTACATGCTCGGAGCCTACTTCGCATCTACGCTCTACAACCTCACCGGCAGCTACGCAATCGCGGTATTCGGCGCCGCACTCGGTGTGGGCCTGTTCGGCCTGCTGTTCGAGCGTTTGTTCATGAGCCGCGTGTACGGCGCCGACGTGCTCATGCAATTGCTGGTGTGCTACAGCTTCATCCTGATCCTCGATGACGCTGTCAAAATAATCTGGGGGGCTGAATTCCGCTCGATGGGCATGCCGGCAGCATTCCAGCGAGCGCCGGTGATCATAGCGGGTGGCGTGTTGCCGGTGTTTTACCTGTTCCTGATCGGCGT
>DATMZQ010000158.1:0-5216 GCA_035573615.1 Burkholderiales bacterium
CTCAGCGCGGTACGCCTCGAGGACCGGCGGACATATCAGGTTTCCTGTCCGAAATTGGCAGATTGAGTGCAGCGGCGATTGCGCTTTGCGTTTGCGCTGCCAGTTCGCGTCGGGATTTGTTGCTGGCATCGATGGGGGGCAGAAAAATCATTTCGGCCAAAATGGTCCGTTGCGCAAGAATTTTATGCAGTGATTCGGCCAGGGTTGTCTCGCCCACATAGCTGGCATCCACATTAATGTTGCCGTCTGCATCGCGATATCGCAACGCTATCGGATGCACCACTGCACCCTCCACCACGGCAGGCTGAAGCAATGAGGCGTGAAAACGCGTGAGTTCAGTGCCATCCGTGGTCGAGCCTTCAGGAAAAATACCAATGGCATCACCGCGGCTGATTGCTGCGTGTATGGTTTGATTGATGCGGGCGGCATGGCGGCCTTTGCCACGCTCAATGAACAAGGTTCCGGCGCGTGCAGACATCCAGCCGATCACCGGCCATTGGCGGACCTCGGATTTGGCTACGAATCTGACCTGCCATACCGAATGAATGATTTGAATATCCAGCCACGACACATGATTCGCGACCACCACTGCGGCGCGGTGCAACTCGCGAGGAGGATGTCCATGCATCCTGATACGCACACCCAGAATGGCAGGCAACCGCGCCGACCAGCGTCCCACCGCGCGATTGCGCCGTAGCCTGCTGTAGAACGGAAACAGCAATGCGATCTCGAGTAGTCCGGCCAAGACATGCAGCAGCAGGCGGAAAGCGCGATAAAGCCGGACCGCCGGCGCAGTCGCCAGGGCCTTTCCGCTGCGGCTCACCGGTAACTTTTCGCGATATTCACGGCTTACCAGGGTGCGCGATGAAACGCCTCGCGAAAACGCTCACTGATTTCGTCACGCGTGAACTGATGATTTTGCCCGCCGCGGTGCGCGATCTTCAGTGATCCGAGCAGCGACGCGAGCCTGCCGGTGGTTGCCCAGTCGAAATCGCTTGCGATCCCGTACAGCAGTCCTGCCCGATAGGCGTCTCCGCAACCAGTCGGATCCACCACCTGCGTAGTTGGCACCGGGGGAATGGTTTGCGCTTTTGCGTTGACAAAAACTTGCGAGCCTTGCGCGCCGCGCGTGACGATCAGTGCCTTGACCAGTTTGGACAGGTCTTCGATGGTCTTGCCCGTTCGATCCTGCAACAGCCTTGCCTCATAATCGTTGGCCGCGACATAGTCGGCCTGGCTGATGAAACCCATCAGTTCTTCCCCGCTGTACATTGGCAATCCCTGGCCCGGATCGAAGATAAACGGGATACCTGCCTCGTGAAATTCACGCGCATGCTGCAGCATGCCTTCACGGCCGTCGGGCGCGATAATTCCCAGCCCGACATCGCGCGCATCTGAAACGTGATTGTGGTGTGAAAAGTTCATCGCCCCGGGATGGAATGCGGTGATTTGATTGTCATCCTGGTCTGTCGTAATGAAGGCCTGGGCCGTGAAAGTATCCGCGACCTGCCGCACGTGCGTCTGTGCCAGCCGCAGTTTCTCCAACCGGTACGCATACGGCTGGTAGTCCTGCCCGACGGTTGCCATGATCAGCGGGTCACCGCCGAGCATCTTGAGCGAATAGGCAATGTTGCCCGCGCATCCCCCGAATTCCCGGCGCATGTCCGGCACCAGGAAGGAAACATTCAACACATGAAGCTGGTCGGGCAGAATATGATTTTTGAAGCGATCCTTGAACACCATGATGGTGTCGTAGGCGATGGAACCGCAGATCAGCGTGCGCATGGTGTAGTCCAGGGATTATCAAATTGGTTGTGCATCAGCGCTCAAGCACCAGTGCTTTGAAGCCGAGCTCCTTCCGTACGCGGTCAGCGGCGCGGTCGGCCTCGGTACGAACAGCATATGGACCGGCGTGCACCCGGTACAGCGCTCCTACACGGTCCATCCGTATTGAATCAGCCAGCCAGTCCAGATCCATGCGCATTTTGCGCAGGAAGTCATCGGCGTTCTGGGCGACGGAGAACGCCCCGAGTTGCACATAGAATCCACCCGCGCTCGTTTCAGCGTTAGGCGTTCCGAGCTCCGGCGCGGGTATGCGTTCTGATGTTGAGGCAGGTTCGGCGGCGACCGCTGATTCCGGACTGGAATTGCGTTCCGATCTGCCGACACGTTCAGGACCGGCAGGTTCGGCAGCTACAATCACTGGTGGCCGCGGTTCGAGCCCGGGAATGATCGCTTCCACCTCAACCATGCCGCTGCCCGTTCCGAGCAAATCCAGCCGTTGAGCCGCCAGGTAAGACAGATCAATGAGTCTGTCCTGGTGAAACGGTCCGCGATCATTGATGCGCACAACCACCGACTTGCCATTTGCGACGTTCGTTACACGCGCATAGCTTGGCAGCGGCAGAACGGTGTGGGCCGCTGTCATCGCATACATGTCATAGATCTCGCCCGACGAGGTTTTTTGTCCGTGATAACGCTTGCCGTACCAACTCGCCACGCCGCGCGCCTTGTAAGGCGTCAGCTCTGTATAAGGTCTGTAGGCGTGGCCCAGCGCGGTATAGGGTCGGCTGGTGGAACGGTTGATCGGTTCGAGCTTTGGCACCGCATCGGAGATGGCATCCAGGTTTGCGGGCGGATTGGACCCTGGCCCGTCGTCCAGGTAATACCCTCCTGGCTTGGTGGCACCCGACGGGCGGGACGGACTGCTACCACAACCGGCCAGCATGATGGCGCTCAACGCGGCTAACCAAATCGCGGAGATCCGGGTCACGAGGATGGCGCGACGGTGTGCTCGCACAAGCGCGCCAATAGTCATCGCGGCCTGCCAGAACAGCTTGCAAGCGCATTGCAAACGACATATTCGCGCGGCGAGCAGTTCACCGTCTCAGGTTTGCACAAGTCTTCGGTGGGTATGAACACTCATCAGCAATCCGATGCCGAAAAGTATGGTGACCAGCGAAGTGCCGCCATAGCTGATCAGTGGCAAAGGCACGCCGACCACCGGCAGGATGCCGCTGACCATGCCCATGTTGACAAACGCATAGGTAAAAAATGTCAACGTAACCGCGCCTGCGATCAAGCGCGTGAACAGGGTCGGGGCATTGGCCGCGATCACCAGGCCACGGCCGATGATTAGCAGGAAAAGTACCATCAATACCAGATTGCCGATCATGCCAAACTCTTCTGCGTAAACGGCGAAGATAAAATCGGTGGTCCGTTCCGGCAGGAAATCGAGATGAGACTGTGTGCCGTTCAACCAGCCCTTGCCCAGAAAGCCGCCCGATCCCAGCGCGATGGTTGACTGGATCGTGTGATAGCCCGCGCCAAGTGGATCCTGTGAGGGATCGAGCAACGTCATGACTCGCTGGCGCTGGTAGTCATGCAGCATTGACCATAAGAATGGCACGCTCGCGCTTCCCAACACGCCCAATCCCAGCAAAATTTTCCAGGACAGACCCGCGAGGAATAGCACATACGATCCTGCCGCAGTAACCAGCAGCGCGGTACCGAGATCGGGTTGGCGCGCAATCAACAACACCGGTACGACGACCAACACCGCGCCCACGGCGAAGTCCCGCATCTTCAAAATGGCTTCGTAGCGATCGAAATACCATGCAAGCAGCAGCGGTACGGCGATCTTCATGAGTTCCGACGGTTGAATGCGGGTGAAGCCGAGATTAAGCCAGCGTCGGGCTCCGTTGACAACTTCGCCCGCAACGGCGACGCCGACAAGCAAGGTCAACCCGACTAAATACAGCGGTAATGCGATGCGTGAAAGAAAGTGCAGCGGCACGTTCGCCGCAATCCACATAACGGCCAGGGCAGCGCAAATATTGACGGCTTGGCCGATCACCCGCTCGGAACTTTGTCCCGATGCGCTAAATAAAGTGAGCAGACCCATGAGCAACAGTGCCGTTACCAGCCCCATGAGATATCGATCGATGTGCTTCACCAGGTAAGCCAGCAACCGGTTAATCATTCTCCTGTTCCTCTTCCTGAACGATTGGCTTGGGAGGTGGCGGTTCCTTTCCGAGCAGGTAAAAATCGAGCACCTGACGAGCGATCGGTGCAGCGGTGCTGCTTCCGTGTCCGCCGTTTTCAACCAGGATCGCCAGCGCAATTTTTGGATCGTCGGCCGGCGCATAGGCAATGAATAATGCATGATCGCGGTGGCGTTCGTCGACCTTGTTCTCCTCGTATTTCTGGCCTTTCATGCCGATCACCTGCGCCGTGCCAGTCTTGCCGGCAAACAGATATTTTGCGTTCATGCCGGCCCCGGCCGCGGTACCGCCGGGCTTGGTGACGTCGATCATTGCATCTCGCACGCGTTTGATATTTTCCGTCGACAGCGGCAGTTCGGCTCTTGGTTGAGGTTCTATGACCGTTACGGCATCAGTCTGGCTATCCTGGATTTGCTTCACGATGTGCGGCCGGAACACGCGCCCGTCATTGGCCAGTATCGCCGTAGCGAAAGCAAGCTGCAGCGGCGTAGCAAGGTTGTACCCTTGTCCGATCCCAACTGAAATCGTGTCGCCGACAAACCATTTTTGCTGAAAGCGTCGTTGCTTCCATTCCTGGGACGGCAGCAAGCCGGCAACTTCACCATCCAGGTCGATACCGGTCTTCTGTCCCAGACCAAAGCGGCCAATGAACTGGTGGATGGCATCGATACCGAGGTCCTGTGCGAGGCCGTAAAAATAGGTATCGCATGACTGCACGATAGCCTTGTGCAGATCCACTATGCCGTGGCCACCGGCCTTCCAATCGCGATAAAGATGACCACCTCCGCCGCTCAGCGTGAAATAGCCCGGATCGCTGATGGTGAAAGTTGCTTTGCGCTTGCCCAGTTCGAGGCCGGCCAGCGCCATGAACGGTTTGAACGTGGATCCCGGCGGATACATGCCCTGCAGTGCGCGGTTGTTCAGCGGATGGTCTGGTGAATTATTCAGCGCGTCCCAGTTCTGTGGATCGATGCCTTCCACGAACAGATTTGGATCAAAGCCCGGTTTGGATACCAGAGCCAGCACGCCGCCGGTGGAGGGCTCGATGGCCACCAGCGAGCCGCGATGCTCGCCAAACGCCTGCTCGGCGATTTGCTGCAATCTGGCATCCAGTGCCAACGTAAGATTGTTGCCGGAAACCGGAAGAATGCTGCGCAGCGTCCGCACCGACTTGCCATTCGCGTCCGTTTCAACATGTTCGTAGCCGGTGAC
>DATMZQ010000159.1:0-2414 GCA_035573615.1 Burkholderiales bacterium
AAATGGCTGATGCGCAAGTTCGGCCTGGACATGGGGCCGTTTCCGCCGGTGCCTTGGCTGCTGGCAACTTTGTTTGTCGTGGTGCCGCTGGCATTGCTCTCCGCGACCTGGTTGAGTTTCGCCATCCTGGCGATCTTTATCGGTGCCGTAACGCCGATCACGTACGCGAAGCTGGAACGCTGAGGGCAACGCCGCGTCGGCCGGTCGCGGCGCGTTTTTACGCTTCCATCCGGCTCCGGGGCACGATACGCTGGCCCTGTCTGAGTTCAAACAAGCCCTGCACAGGGCATTGAGGCAAATACATGAGTACGACTATCAGAGCGCTGCGCTTGCTGCCAGCGCTCGTTGTGCTATTACCCAACGTGTTGCTGGCTGCTTCCAGCGAGATTGCCATCCAGAACACCGCGATTGAAAAGATGCTGAAGCAGGAATTGTTCATCGATCGCGGCCGCTACAACCTGGTGCAGGAAACGCGCTGTCAGTATGCGTACCTCGATTCACCCGCGGTTTCGATATCGGACGGCAGAGTTCGCATCAAGGTCCGGTTGAGCGGCAAGCTTGGAATGGAGGTCGGTGAAAAGTGCGTCGGCGCAGGAAGCGATGTGGTACGGCTCACGGTATCAGGCAAGCCTACTTATGCCGCAGAAAAGATTGGCCTGACCGATATCCGGCTCGACGAAGTTTCGAACGAAGCTTACCGGTTTTTGCTGCAACAATTCCTGGAAAGTGCCGTGCCGCGCGCAGTAAGCGTTGATGTGCGCGAAGGCTTGCAGCGCGTCCTCGCCGACCGCCAGGCGAAAGTTGAGGTTACGGTGAGCCAGCTTACGGTGACTGAACTGACGGCCGAAGACAACCTGCTTCACGCGATGCTGACGTTTTCTCTCGTGGCTCGATAACAGCAGAGCGCACAGCCCGCCAGCTGAACCACTATTTCTTTGTCATTGCGGTGGCCTTGAGCGCGTGCTGCCACTAGAATCGAGGTTCACTCAATTCACGGGCGGAGGCACTCATGCAGCGCAGATCGTTTCTCGGCAAGGCCGTAGCAGGCGTAGCGGCGGGTGCGATCGCAGCGCCGGCAATTGCCCAGTCGCAGCCGGCTATCCAGTGGCGCATGGCGGCAAGCTGGCCGAAGAGCCTCGACACCATTTACGGCGGAGCCGAACTGATCGCAAAGCGCGTCGCCGAACTCACCGACGGCAAATTCCAGATTCGCCCCTTCGCTGCGGGAGAGATCGTGCCAGCCGCACAGGTGCTCGATGCCGTGCAGGCGGGGACAGTGGAACTCGGACACACCGCGCTGTATTACTACTTCGGCAAGGATCCCGCGTTCGCGCTCGCTTGCTCGGTATGCTTTGGACCCAATACCCGCCAGGCGATTGCGTGGTGGTTGCATGGAGGCGGCGAACAGGCCGCTGAGCCTTTGCTGCAGGAGTACGGACTCAAGGCAATCCTTGCCGGCAGTACCGGCTGCCAGATGGGCGGCTGGTTCCGCAAGGAAATTAAATCGGTCGAGGATTTCAAGGGGCTGAAATTCCGCATTGGCGGTATGGCCGGACTGGTGCTGGCGAAGCTCGGCGCCGTGCCTCAGATGATCGGCGGACCGGATATCTATCCGGCGCTGGAGAAAGGAACCATCGACGGGGCAGAGTGGGTGGGGCCGTACGATGACGAAAAATTAGGGTTCAACAAGGTGGCCAAGTACTACTACTATCCCGGCTTCTGGGAAGGCGGCCCGCTGCTGCATACCCTGGTCAACGCCAACAAATGGGCCGAGCTGCCGAAGTCTTACCAGGCCGCACTGGCCACGGCGTGCGGGGAAGGCATTGCGTGGATGCCGGCCAAATATGATGCGCAGAATCCAGCCGCGCTGCGCCGTCTCATCGCAGGCGGCACCAAGCTGCGCCCGTTTCCGAAATCCGTGCTGGAAGCCTCCGAGAAAGCCGCCTATGAACTGTACGATGAACTCGGCGCAAAGAGCGCGCATTGGAAACGCATGTATCCGGCCTGGAAAAAATTCCGTGACGAACAGTTCCTGTGGTTCCGCGTGGCCGAATCGACTTACGATAACTATGCGTTCTATTCGAAAGTCCGCGAACGCAAGTAGGTACCCCGCGGCCGGCCATACGATGCAAGGATACGTGGACAGGCTACGCGCAAAGTCGTTGACCACATAAACGAACTTGCCGTGGGGAAAGTCAAGGCGGGTTAATTAAGTTGATGAGGCGTTACTGGATCGCGCCGGTCGTGGTGATAGATGAACCAGTCGGCGACGCAAGTGGACTGCCAGCAATCTGCGTCAGCGCTCCGGTCGAAGGATCAATGGCGAAACCAGCGATGGCATTTTCCACCAGCGCGTAAACGAACTTGCCAGAGGAGTCGACGGTAATGGAGGCGACACCGCTTCCAAATGGACT
>DATMZQ010000160.1:0-4719 GCA_035573615.1 Burkholderiales bacterium
CAAAGCCGACGCCGGGAACTACCCCACGCTCGATGCCGTGGGCTCGCTCACCGACAACTACGCGAGCAACTCCGTGATCGGCATCCGCAGCGACCTGCGCTCGCTGATCGTCGGGGTGCAACTGAACATCCCGCTCTACCAGGGCGGGGGCATCAGCTCGCGCGTGCGCGAAGCCGTGGCCGGACAAGAGCGCGCGCGCCAGGATCTGGAAAATGCGCGGCGCACCGTGGCGCAGCAAACCCGCGAAGCGTTCCTGGGGGTGACCTCGGGGCTGGGGCAAATCAAGGCGCTGCGCCAGGCGGTGGGCTCGACCACGCTGCAGCTCGAATCCACCAAGCTCGGGCAGGAAGTCGGGGTGCGCACCGCGGTGGACGTGCTCAATGCCGAGCAGCAACTGGCAGCCGCGCAGCGTGACCTGGCACAGGCGGTCTACAACACCATCCTGAGCCAGTTGAAACTCAAGGCAGCCGTAGGCAAACTGGCTGAAGCCGATCTGGCCGACATCAACGGCCTGCTCAAGGAAGACGCGAAGTAATCCCGGATAACGCATGACGACCGGGCGCGCAGAAGCCTCCGAAGACATCGTGCAAGCCAAAGCAGTATTGCGCTCACAGATCCTGGCGCGCCGCGATGCCACCGACGTAGAAACTCGAGGCCAGTATTCCTCGACCATAACAGCGAAGTTGCTCGCATTGCCCGCTTATCGCGCAGCGGGCGTTATCGCCGCTTATGCTTCTTTTGGCAGCGAGTTCGATACGTCCCGGTTTTTGGCCGCCGCGCTGGCCGAGGGAAAGCAGCTGGTATTGCCGAGGATAAACCGCGCACTACGGGCGCTGGAGCTACGACAGGTTATCGATCTGAATGGCGATCTAATGGCCGGCGTGTGGGGGATTCCTGAACCCGCTCCGCGCTGTACGATGGTCGACCCGAAGAAGATGGATTTCATGCTGGTGCCTGGGGTTGCCTTCTCACCCAGCGGCGCCCGACTGGGTTACGGCGGTGGTTTTTACGATCGGCTGCTTGCCTCGCTCGATTCACAGACCGTGCGTATTGCTGCAGCATTCCAATTACAAATGGTCGCTCAACTGCCCGAGGCGCCTCACGATCAAAGAGTCCATGCCGTCATCACAGAGCAGTAATTCTCGACGCATTACCACTCCAGGAGTTCCAAAGTCTTTGCCGTTGCACCACGGTGCGCGTTCGTAAAGTTCTTGCCAGCGGTGGACATCGCTTCACGCAAATTGGCATCGTGCAGCAGCCTCTCGATTGCTTTGGCCAAATCCTGCGCGTCGGTGACTCGAATTGCCGCTCCGGCTTCAATTGCACCGCGCGTTGCCTCCTCGAAATTGAAGGTGTGTGGGCCGACGATGATCGGACAGCCTACGGCGCAGGCTTCGAGCAGATTTTGTCCGCCCAGAGGCAGCAGACTGCCACCAACGAATGCGACGTCGCAGGCTGCGTAATAAGCAAACATTTCACCCATCGAATCGCCGATCACGACGAGCGTATCTCCAGCGATCGGCGCATTTTCGCTGCGGCGCTGAACTTTAATGCCGCGCTGTGTTATCAATTTGCCGACGTCCTCGAAGCGTTGTGGGTGACGCGGCACAACGACTGTTAACAGTCGCGGCATATCGATTTTCGACAGCGTATCCAGAATCAGCGCTTCCTCGCCTTCTCTTGTGCTGGCAGCCAGAAATACCGGCCTTTGCGCGCCGAATGCATTGCGCAAGCGAACGCCCAGGTTCACCATTTCCGTTGGAGCAATACGGTCGAACTTGATGTTTCCGGTTATTGTTACGTTCCTCGCGCCCAGTTCCCGCAAGCGCTGGGCATCCTGCTCGGTCTGAGCACCGATATGCGAGAGTCTGGACAATGTGTTGCCAGTCAACGCTCCCATGCGGCGGTAGCCGCGCGCTGATTTAGCCGACATGCGGGCATTCACCAAATAGAGCGGTATGGCAGACTCGGCGCTGGCATGAACCAGATTCGGCCATATTTCCGTCTCCATGAAGATGCCTGCTATAGGGCGAAAGTGTTGCAGGAAACGGCGCGAGGCCCAGGTGAAATCGTAAGGAAGATAACAGCGATCCACGCGCTCTCCATAAAGCTCCAAACTGGTCTGGCGTCCCGTTGGTGTGCCGTGCGTCAGCAAAATTCGATGTTGGGGATAATGTGTTTGCAAGGACTTGACAAGGGGCTCGGCAGCGCGTGTTTCGCCCACCGAGACCGCATGAATCCAGATCACGCTGGGCGACACGCGATCCGGAAAAAATCCGAAACGCTCGCCAACATGATGCAGATAGGCGGGTTGCCTGCGCGCTCTCAACAACAGATGCAGCAGCGCCCAGGGCAGCAGCAGATACAGCGCCAACGTGTAGAGCGCGCGGGTTAACATTTCCCCGGCGGGCGCGGTATCACGCAGGTGACTTCATCGATGCTCAGCATTGTCCGCACACTTTCAAGAGCACCGCAAATATATGAGGCAGAGGTCCGCCTTGGCAGTTCGACTCGATGTGGGATTATCCCTAGAATGACGAGCTTTAAACAGATGGCGGCGTGATGACGCAGAAAAGCATCATTGTCACCGGCGGAGCCGGATTCATCGGCGCTAATTTCGTGCAGCAGTGGATCGCTACGGAGACTGCCGCCCTGCTGAACCTGGACAAATTGACCTATGCGGGCAATCTGGCCAGTCTGCAATCGGTCCAATCGAATCCCAAATACGATTTCATACGCGGGGACATCGGCGACTTTGACTTCGTTTCCGCAACCCTGGCGGACCGCAAGCCAATGGCCGTGGTAAATTTCGCGGCGGAAAGCCACGTGGACCGGTCCATTCACGGTCCTGCGCAATTCGTGCAAACCAACCTGGTCGGTACGTTTCAACTTCTGGAGGCGGTGCGCGGTTACTGGTCAGCTTTAGATAGCGATAGCCGAAAACGCTTTCGGTTGTTGCACGTCTCCACTGATGAAGTGTATGGCTCGCTGCACGAACACGATGCGCCATTCACCGAACGAACGCCCTATGCGCCCAACAGCCCGTATTCCGCGTCGAAGGCGGGCTCGGATCACCTGGTGCGCGCTTATCACCACACCTATGGCCTGCCTACGATTACGACCAACTGCTCGAACAATTACGGACCCTACCAGTTTCCCGAAAAACTTATTCCGCTGATTATCCTGAATGCGCTCGCCGGCAAGCCGCTGCCAATTTACGGCGACGGACTAAATGTCAGGGACTGGTTGTATGTCGGCGACCATTGCACCGCAATTCGCCTTGCGCTGGCCAAGGGCCGGCCCGGAGAAACCTATAACATCGGCGGCAACAGTGAACGCACCAATATTGATGTTGTGCGGACGGTCTGCCGCATGCTCGATGAGTTGCGTCCGGCGCCCAGCGGCAAGCGTTACGAATCCTTGATCGCATACGTCGCCGATCGGCCGGGCCATGACCGCCGCTACGCGATTGACGCCACGAAAAGCAGTGCAGAACTACGCTGGGAACCGACCGAGACGTTTGAATCCGGAATGCGTAAGACCGTGCGCTGGTACCTGGACAATCCGCATTGGGTGAATGGTGTAGTGAGCGGCGATTATCGGAAGTGGATGGAAAAGAATTACTCTGAGCGGTGAGGGGCAATGAGTAATGGGCGATGAAGAACGAGATCAGACCGCACTATAGGTTAGAGGCGTGGAAAGAATCAATCACGCTGGTGAAAGCGATCTATGAGGCCACGAGAACTTTTCCTAAAGAAGAGACCTATGGATTGGCTTCGCAGATGCGCCGAGCCGCGATATCCGTTCCAAGTAACATTGCGGAAGGTGCGGCACGGACTGGCAGCAGGGAGTTCGCGCAGTTTCTCAACGTTTCGAGAGGTTCTTTGAGTGAGTTGGAGACCCAACTCCTCATAGCTGTGGAACTGCGATACATTGCAGCAGACCATAATGTTTTCGCGCGTCTCGACAAGGTATCTCGCCTTTTGACGGGATTGCACAAAAGCGTCAAGGAATGATCATGACCAATTGCGGATTGCCCATCGCTCATCCCTCATTACTCATCGCCCAAGCATGAAAGGGATACTACTGGCAGGCGGCTCGGGCACGAGGCTGCATCCTGTGACCAGAGTCACCTCAAAACAGCTCTTGCCTGTCTACGACAAGCCGATGGTGTATTACCCGCTCTCGACCCTTATGCTGGCGGGCATCAGAGACATACTCGTCATTTCAACGCCTCAGGACCTGCCGCGTTTCAGAGATCTTCTCGAGGATGGCAAAAAATGGGGCATCAAATTGTCGTTCAAGGAACAACCGCGTCCGGAAGGCTTGGCTCAGGCGTTCATCATTGGTAGGGATTTCGTGGGAAAGGACGCCTGTGCGTTGGTCCTCGGGGATAATATTTTTTATGGTCACGATCTGTCTGCGCGACTAAAACGAGCAACCAGGCCTGCGGCCGGAGCAACTATATTCGCTTATCAAGTCAATGATCCCCAGCGTTACGGGGTCGTGGAATTCGACCGCGCGGGCCGGGCGATCAGCATCGAGGAAAAGCCCAGGCAGCCGAAGTCGCGCTATGCAGTAACGGGACTTTATTTTTACGACAATACGGTACTGGACATAGCGGCCTCGTTGAAACCATCCGCGCGCGGTGAGCTGGAAATCACGGACGTCAATAGGCGATATCTTGAAACCGGCCGGCTACGTGTAGAGATGCTGGTC
>DATMZQ010000161.1:0-9959 GCA_035573615.1 Burkholderiales bacterium
TGCGTTATAACAATGGCGAGATGCCCAAACAAGGCGCGATCTGGCTCACTTATTATCCAAATGTGATGGTCGAGTGGTATCCGAACGTGCTGGTGGTCAGTACGATCGTTCCGAAAGATCCGGAACATTGCAGCAATATTGTCGAATTCTATTATCCCGAGGATATTGTGCTGTTCGAGCGGAAGTTCGTTGAGGCAGAACAACAGGCCTATGCCGAGACAGCAAAAGAAGATGAAGAGATCTGCGTACGCATGACGGAAGGCCGCCGCGCGCTGCATCAGCAACATCGCAATGAATTTGGTCCTTATCAGTCACCGATGGAAGATGGCATGATCCATTTTCATGAGTTTGTGCGTGCGCGCGTGCAACCGCATCTCTAGTCTTCGTGCTGCTGGTACCAGCCAGCATTCACGAACGGGCTGAGACCATGCATACCACGCTGATCTCCGTTGCCGAACTCGCGCAGCAAGTCGAAAATCCCAACTTTGTAATTTTCGATTGCCGGCATGAGTTGAGCAACCCTGCATCGGGCTCAAACGCGTACGCGCAATCGCATATCCCGAACGCCCGTTTTGCCCATGTTGACCGCGACCTCGCGGCGCCACTTACTGGAAAAAACGGACGCCATCCATTGCCTGATCCGGACTTGTTCGGCGAATGGTTGGCGGGTATGGGAGTATCAAACGAAAAGCAGGTAGTCGGTTACGACCAGGCTGGAGGGGTATACGCGTCCCGACTATGGTGGATGCTGCGCTGGATGGGCCATTCCGCGGTGGCCGTTCTCGATGGTGGCTGGCAGGCATGGCTCGCTGCGCGATTGCCGGTTACCGCGGAAGTTCCTGTACCGGCACAAGGAGCATTCACCGCTTCGGTTCAGCGCCGTTTTGTGGATGCAAACTATGTGCTGCAGCACTTGCATACGCTAGACATGATTCTGGTTGATGCGCGTGCAAACGATCGATTTCACGGCCAGAACGAGACTATCGATCCAGTCGGCGGTCACATTCCAGGAGCCGTAAACCGGTTTTTCAAAGATAACCTGACACCGCAGGGTTTGTTCAAATCGCCGCAGCAATTACGCGCCGATTTCGCACCGTTGCTCGGAAACAGTTCGCCGGAAAAAATTGTCAGCCAATGCGGGTCGGGTGTAACGGCTTGCCATAATCTGCTGGCGATGGAAATCGCGGGATTGCGCGGCGGGCAACTCTATCCCGGGTCCTGGAGTGAATGGATAGCCGAGCCGTCCAGGCCGCGGGCAACTTGACACGCAATTCGTAGCGCAAAAAAACCGGACCTTAAGTCCGGTTTTTTTATCTATGCCTTCTCAGGCGACGCTTTCCTCTTTGTTTTTGTCGCTATCCTTGGTCTCGCGCCTGGAGGAATGGAACACCAACTTCGTCTTGCCTTGGGCATCGATATCGACCGTAACACTGCCGCCACCAGCCAGTTTGCCGAACAACAATTCGTCGGCGAGCGCCGTGCGTATGGTGTCCTGGATCAAACGTGACATTGGGCGCGCGCCCATCAGGGGATCGAAACCGTTTTTAGCCAGATAGGTCTTCAGCGCAGCGGTGAAATCGACCTCCACTTTTTTCTCGTGTAACTGTTCTTCAAGCTGCATCAGGAATTTGTCCACCACGCGCACGATGATCTCATGCGACAGTGATGCAAACGAAATGATGGCATCGAGCCGATTTCGAAATTCCGGCGTAAACATGCGCTTGATTTCGACCATCTCGTCCCCAACCGCCCGCTGCTGGGTGAAGCCCATCGTTGTTTTCGACAGTTCAGCGGCGCCGGCATTGGTAGTCATCACGATCACCGTGTTGCGGAAGTCCGCCTTGCGTCCGTTGTTGTCGGTCAACGTCCCGTGATCCATCACCTGCAAAAGAATATTGAAAATATCCGGGTGTGCCTTCTCGATCTCGTCAAGCAGCACGACCGAGTACGGATGCTTGGAAATCTGCTCGGTTAGCAGCCCTCCTTGATCAAAACCGACGTAACCGGGAGGCGCGCCAATCAGCCGGGACACCGCATGCCGCTCCATGTATTCGGACATATCGAATCGGATCAGCTCCACGCCCATGGTATAGGCCAATTGGCGGGCTACTTCAGTCTTGCCAACACCGGTTGGGCCGCTGAAGAGAAAGCACCCGATCGGTTTTTGCGGATTTCCCAGACCGCTGCGCGACATCTTGATGGAGGCCGACAGGGCATCGATGGCTTGATCCTGCCCGAATACGACAGCCTTCAAGTCGCGATCCAGATTCTGCAACTTGCTGCGATCCGTGGACGACACGCTTTGCGCAGGAACGCGCGCAATCTTGGCGATGATTTCCTCAATCTCGTGTTTGCTGATAACCCGCTTCTGCCTCGATTTGGGCAGGATGCGCTGAGCCGCCCCGGCCTCGTCAATCACATCGATTGCCTTGTCTGGCAGATGCCGGTCATTGATGAAGCGCGCGGAAAGCTCGGCTGCTGAAGTAAGCGCTGATGCGGTGTACTTCACGCCATGATGCGCTTCAAACCTGGTCTTCAGGCCGCGCAAGATCTCTACCGTCTCTGCCACCGACGGTTCGGTCACGTCTATCTTTTGGAAACGGCGCGACAGCGCGTGGTCTTTTTCAAATATTCCACGGTACTCGGTATAAGTGGTTGCACCGATACATTTGAGGCTGCCTGACGAAAGCGCCGGTTTGAGCAAGTTCGAGGCGTCCAGCGTTCCCCCGGATGCGGCACCTGCGCCGATCAGGGTATGGATTTCGTCAATGAACAGAATTGCGTTCGGATTATCGGTGAGCTGCTTCAGAACCGCTTTAAGCCGCTGCTCGAAATCTCCGCGATACTTGGTTCCCGCTAATAGCGAGCCCATGTCCAACGCGTAAACCTGGCAACGCGCGAGAATTTCTGGCACTTCCCCTTCGATAATGCGCCGCGCCAACCCTTCGGCAATCGCGGTTTTGCCCACTCCTGCCTCTCCCACGAGTAACGGGTTGTTTTTACGCCGACGACACAAGGTCTGGATAACGCGCTCCAATTCGCGCTCACGTCCGATCAATGGATCGATCTTGCCGGAGATGGCAAGCGCATTGAGGTTGAGCGTATAGGTCTCCAGCGCGCCACCGGAACTTTGTTCCTGGTCCGAATCTGCTTCGCTTTCAGCCTGTGGCTTGGCCGGCGCTGTCTGCGGAACTTTAGTGATGCCATGGGATATGAAGTTCACTACGTCTAGCCGCGTCACGCCTTTCTGGTGCAGAAAGTAGACTGCGTGCGAATCTTTCTCGCCAAAGATGGCGACCAGCACGTTTGCGCCCGTAACTTCTTTCTTGCCAGACGACTGAACGTGAAGGATCGCACGCTGAATCACGCGCTGGAAGCCCAGCGTGGGCTGCGTATCGACATCCTCGCCGCTGACAACCGGTGTATGTTCATTTATGAAATCGGTGAGCAGCTTGCGGAGTTCCTCCACATTGGCCGCACACGCGCGTAAGACCTCGGCCGCCGACGGGTTGTCCAGCATGGCAAGCAACAGATGCTCCACCGTAATGAACTCGTGCCGCTTCTGCCTAGCCTCCATGAACGCCATGTGCAAACTGACTTCTAGTTCCTGCGCAATCATGTTTCCTCCATCACGCACTGAAGCGGATGTTGATGCTGTTTTGAAAACGCAATGACTTGCTCCACCTTGGTCGCCGCCACGTCTCTAGGATACACGCCACAGACGCCCATGCCTTCCCTGTGAACTTTGAGCATGATTTGGGTCGCTTGCTCCCTAGTCATCGAAAAAAAAGTCTGTAACACTGCGACGACAAAATCCATCGGCGTGTAATCATCGTTCAGCAGCATAACCTTGAACAATGGTGGCGCCTTGACCTTGCTCTTCTCGGCCTCTAGGAGCGTGCTGTCACGATTTCCCGCTGCCATGCTCTCGTCTCGCTTCGCTGCTTTCACCAACTCTAATTTTGCGGATAACGGTGAAAAACACAAGTGCAGAATTCATGCCCGAGGCGCTCAGCCGATCGGCTAAATCTGCATTGCAACAACCGGTTGCGCGCGTTCGGCATACTTGACTTCACAAAACAAATAACCTACAAAGCGAACTGGTGTTTGGCTTCAAGCATACTGCAGGTACCGGCGTTGCCGATAAGCGCGGACTTGAAACTCAAACGGTCAGCGGGTATCTGGCCCGCGTTCTTCAACGAGGGAAGTATGTATGGCAATCGGTACGGTCAAGTGGTTCAACGACGCAAAAGGCTACGGCTTCATCACACCTGATGACGGAAGCGAAGATCTGTTTGCGCATTTTTCGGCGATTCAGATGAACGGCTTCAAAACGCTGAAAGAGGGCCAGAAGGTAAGTTTTGAGGTCACCCAGGGGCCCAAAGGCAAACAGGCATCAAATATCCAGGCCGCCTGACGCGGCGACACCCAATATTGAAAGCCCGCGACGTTTCGCGGGCTTTTTTGTCTAATGCGTGATCAACGCATGCGTTCCACCATAGCATTGCCGAAGCCCGAGCACGAAACCTGTGTCGCGCCGGTCATCAGCCTGGCAAAATCGTAAGTCACGATTTTGTCGCTGATTGCCGCCTCCATGGATTTCACGATGAGGTCCGCCGCTTCTATCCATCCCATGTGACGTAACATCATCTCGGCAGATAGAATCAGGGAACCCGGATTCACATAGTCCTTTCCGGCGTACTTTGGCGCGGTGCCATGAGTAGCCTCAAACATCGCAACAGAATCGCTCATGTTCGCACCCGGTGCTATTCCTATACCGCCCACCTGGGCAGCCAGGGCGTCTGAAATATAGTCGCCGTTCAAGTTCAATGTTGCGATTACGTCGTATTCGTCGGGACGTAGCAGTATCTGTTGCAGGAAGGCATCTGCGATCACGTCTTTGATGATGATGCCGCCAGGTAGTTTCATCCACGGTCCGCCATCAATAAACTCGGCCCGGAATTCGCGCTTCGCCAGTGCATAGCCCCAATCGCGAAAGGCGCCTTCGGTGAATTTCATGATATTGCCCTTATGCACCAGGGTCACCGATCGCCGCTGATTTTCAATTGCGTACTGTATCGCCTTGCGCACGAGGCGTTCGGTGCCCTCCCGGGAAACCGGCTTGATGCCGATCCCTGAAGTCTTGGGAAATCTGATCTTCTTGACTCCCATTTCCTTGATTAAAAAGTTGATCAGCGTGCGGGCGTCCTCCGACTCAGCAGCCCATTCGATGCCGGCATAAATGTCTTCCGAGTTTTCCCGAAAAATAACCATGTCGGTTTTTTCCGGCTGCTTGAGCGGGCTCGGCACCCCTTTGAAATACCGCACTGGTCGCAAACAGACATATAGGTCGAGCTCCTGGCGCAAAGCAACGTTGATAGAACGTATTCCTCCCCCGACCGGGGTAGTCAAAGGACCCTTGATGGAGACAACGAATTCCCTGCTGGCCTTGAGCGTTTCTTCCGGTAGCCACACGTTTTCCCCGTAAACCTTGCAGGATTTTTCTCCTGCAAACATCTCCATCCATACAATCTTGCGCTTTGCGTCATAGGCTGTACGGACCGCGGCATCAACCACCGTACGCATCACGGGCGTGATATCCATACCGGTTCCGTCACCCTCGATGTAGGGAATGATCGGGTTCGACGGGACGCTCAGCGAAAAATCCTTTTTTACCGTGATTTTTTCGCCATTGGACGGCACTTTGATGTGCTGATACATGGGTCTTCCTCGATAGTCGATGTTGCGAAATTTGGACGTGCTGGATTGGATGGCTAAGCAAAAAGACGGCAATTGTAAGGCAACGACTGGACCCGGCACAAAAGCAACTGGCTCTTCTGCACCGAACGCCATTTTTTTAAAATTAATTTTCGCATTGCAAAATGATGCGCAACTCAAAATACCAATCTTTTGATTATCAAGCACTTTTTTGCTTCGGGTACGTTTGTTGCAACGCGTAAAAATAGTACTGTACCTTTTGTGCACCACCGTTGCATTTGATCCAATCCGGAGTGCACCGAGCAGATCTGGGATGCCGCCAAACGCGTCATCTTTGTGAGCCGGCCAGGCGGAATGTCTGGCTCTTCACGTGGCAAGTGGCCGCGCCGAAGTTAGGAAGCAGCGCGCGCAATTTACGATTTGAAGTCCGGGAAGCCTTGCGCGACGGACTGTAAGTTCTGGGTTAACGAATAGGAGACCGCCATGAATCGCGATCAGGCAATCGCAGCAATCAGAAAAGACTGGAAAACGAGTGCACGTTGGGAGGGTGTCGTACGACCCTATTCCGCCGAGGACGTCTATCGCCTTCGGGGAACCGTGAGAATCGAATACTCGCTTGCACAGCGTGGAGCCGGCAAGCTTTGGAATCTTCTGCACGAAGAGGCATTTGTTAATACTTTGGGTGCCCTGACCGGAAACCAGGCGATGCAGCAAGTCAAGGCAGGATTAAAAGCCATTTACCTGTCTGGCTGGCAAGTGGCGGCGGATGCGAACAATGCCGGCGAAATGTATCCAGACCAGTCTCTCTATCCTGCCGACAGCGTTCCCAGCGTCGTACGCCGCATAAACAACACTTTAATTCGGGCAGACCAAATACACCACGCGGAAGGAAAGGATGGAACCGACTGGCTGGCACCCATTGTTGCGGATGCTGAAGCGGGGTTCGGTGGCGTGCTTAACGCGTTTGAACTGATGAAGTCGATGATAGAAGCGGGCGCTGCGGGAGTCCACTTTGAAGACCAGCTTGCCGCTGCGAAGAAATGCGGCCACATGGGCGGAAAAGTCTTGGTTCCGACTCAAGAGGCAGTACAGAAGCTGTGCGCTGCGCGCCTGGCTTCGGACATCATGGGTGTACCGACCGTGTTGTTTGCTCGGACCGATGCGGAGGCCGCCAATCTCCTCACCTCGGATTTCGACGACAACGACAAACCATTTTGCACCGGCGAGCGCACCGCTGAAGGCTACTATCGTGTAATCAACGGCATCCAGCAGGCGATTTCGCGCGGTCTGGCGTATGCACCCTATGCTGATTTGATTTGGTGTGAGACAGGCAAGCCGGATCTTGCATTCGCAAGGCAATTCGCCGAGGGCATACACAAGAAATATCCCGGCAAACTGCTCGCGTACAATTGTTCACCGTCGTTCAATTGGAAGAAGAATCTTGACGACGGCACCATTGCAAAATTCCAACGGGAACTTGGTGCAATGGGCTACAAGTTCCAGTTCATCACGCTGGCGGGCTTTCACGCACTCAATTACGGGATGTTCGATTTGGCGCGCGGGTACGCGAGCGACCATATGACCGCATACGTAAAACTGCAGCAGGCTGAATTCTGTGCCGAGGCTAGCGGTTACACCGCAACGAAGCACCAGCGGGAAGTTGGAACCGGTTATTTCGACGAAATCACGCAGGCGGTACAGGGAGGCAAGTCGTCGGTTACGGCCCTCAAAGGATCCACTGAAGAAGAACAATTCGTCTGAAAAAGTATTGGGGTCTGGCGCCGCGTTGGCAGGCAATGCTTGTTCACGCGGCGTTTCCTATTTATCATTTTGCGAAATTGTTTTTCACAATATGAAATAGAGGACCAAACGTGGACCAGTTAAAAATCCCGGCCGGCATGCAGGTAAATGGACCGATCACGCAGGAACATGCCACTGTTCTGACCGGCGAAGCGCTTGCGTTTTTGGTGAAATTGCATCGCAACTTCGACGCGCGCCGGATCGAATTGCTCGCGCGCCGGATGCAACGGCAAAAAGAGATCGACTCGGGCAAGTTGCCTGATTTTCTTGTCGAGACCAAGGCTATCCGGGATGCGGCCTGGCAAGTAGCACCGGTTCCTCAGGATTTGCGGGACCGTCGCGTTGAAATCACTGGTCCGACGGATCGCAAGATGGTCATCAACGCGCTAAATTCCGGCGCGAATATGTTCATGGCCGATTTCGAGGATTCATCGACGCCAACCTGGGACAACCAGCTGCAAGGGCAAATCAATATGCGCGACGCCCTGTCCGGCAGCATTTCATTCACCAGTCCGGAAGGTAAGCACTACAAGCTTTCAGACAAACCGGCGACCCTTCTGGTAAGACCCCGCGGATGGCATCTCATCGAAAAGCACATTCTGATCGATGGCGAGCCCATGTCCGGATCGTTGTTCGATTTCGGCCTGTACTTTTTTCATAACGCATTCGAACGGGTAAAGAAAAAGTCCGGCATTTACCTATATCTGCCGAAGATGGAGTCGCATCTCGAGGCGCGCCTATGGAACGATGTCTTCGTATTCTCACAACAGGAACTGGGCGTCCCGCAGGGAACGGTTAAGGCGACTGTCCTGATCGAGACCATCCTCGCCGCGTTCGAAATGGAAGAAATTCTATTCGAGTTGCGTGCTCATTCAGCTGGCCTGAACTGCGGACGCTGGGATTATATTTTCAGTTGCATCAAGAAATTTCGTAACCACAAGGAGTTCATACTCGCTGATCGCGGTCTTGTGACCATGACAAGTCCATTCATGCGGGCCTATTCCCTGCTGCTGATCAAGACTTGCCACAAGCGCGGTGCATTTGCCATGGGAGGCATGGCAGCGCAGATTCCGATCAAGAACGATTCGGCCGCAAACGATGCGGCCTTGGCGAAAGTGCGTGCTGACAAGGAGCGTGAAGCGAATGATGGCCATGACGGCACTTGGGTCGCGCATCCTGGTTTGGTATCAATCGCCAAGGAAGCGTTCAACAGGGCAATGAAAGGACCCAACCAAATCGATAAGAAGCGGGATGACGTCAATGTTACTGCCACAGATCTGACCGATTTCCAGCCGAAGAGCCCTATCACGGAGCAGGGGCTTCGTATCAATATCAACATTGGCATCCAATACCTGGGCGCGTGGCTCGCCGGGACCGGTTGCGTGCCTATTTTCAATTTGATGGAAGATGCGGCCACTGCCGAAATTTCCCGCGCGCAGATCTGGCACTGGATTCGCAGCGCTCGCGGCGTGATGGAAGACGGCCGCAAAGTGAGCAAGGAATTGTTCCGTGAGTTCGTACCTCAAGAATTAGCAAAAGTGCGCGACATGCTGGGAGAAAAAGGCTACGCAGCCGGCAAGTACGAGGAGGGGGCGAAAATGTTCGAGCAGCTTACGCTGGCGGACGAATTCGTTGAATTCCTGACTCTGCCAGCCTACGAATACATCATTGCCCACGAACACCGTTGAATCGTTCTGCGGGATCTGGCAGGGCGGATGTCAAAATCGTCCTGTTCAACAAGCCGTATGGCGTTATCTGCCAGTTCAGCCCTTCCGAAGGCAAGCGTTCGCTCAAAGAATTTGTTCCGCTGAGGGACGTCTACCCTGCTGGCAGGCTTGATACAGATAGCGAAGGCCTGCTGCTGCTAACCAACGATGGCGCCTTGCAGAACGAGGTAAGCCACCCCGGGAAGAAATGGCCAAAGAGTTATTGGGTCCAGGTGGAAAACTGCCCCCATGAGGCGGCGATGGCAAAACTCCGCGACGGGGTGGATCTTGGAGATTTTGTTTCGGCTCCTGCCGTCGTTCAAGAGATTGCGGAACCCGCGAACTTGTGGCCGCGTAGTCCGCCTATTCGCGTGCGCAGGGCCATTCCAACATGCTGGCTGGATATCACCATCACTGAAGGCAAAAACCGCCAGATTCGCAGAATGACTGCAGCGGTCGGTTCGCCCACCCTGCGCCTGATCCGGTACCGCATCGGTCCATGGACGTTATACGGACTTGCGCCGGGGACTTACCGGGTACTGGCGTCCACGTAAACCCCGTTCTCCCGGGCACTATACTTGTAACCAAATATGTCAACCGTGTAGCAATGGGGGCGTTAAAGGCCATGACACGGACTTGTGTCACCTGAAGAACCCACTATTGGAGAAGACGCATGAAGAAGATTGTCGCCGCGCTGATCGCTGCGCTGTTTGCCGCTGTAACGTTCTCGGCGGT
>DATMZQ010000162.1:0-3722 GCA_035573615.1 Burkholderiales bacterium
AATCGTCTGAAGAGCAAGCCCGCCAGTGAGCGCAAGTCCCTGAAGCGAGTCATTTTCGGGTTCCTGCGCGAATCCAAGGGAATCCACAGCGCGCTCGAACGTGGGGTTGCCATAGGTGAAGGCGTCAATTTTGCGCGCGACCTGGGCAACCTTCCGCCAAACATCTGCACACCGGGTTACCTTGCCGAGCAGGCTCGTTCGCTGGGCAAGACGCACAAGATGAAAGTAACGGTGCTCGAACGCGCCGACATGAAAAAACTCGGTATGGGATCCCTGTTATCGGTTTCCGACGGAAGCCGACAACCGCCAAAACTCATCACCATGGAATATTACGGCGGACCGAAAAAGCAAAAGCCTGTCGTGCTGGTGGGCAAAGGCGTTACTTTCGACACTGGCGGCATTTCCCTGAAACCGGGCGCCGAAATGGATGAAATGAAATACGACATGTCGGGCGCGGGCAGCGTACTCGGCACGATGAGTGCGGTGGCCGCGATGAAGCTGCCACTCAATGTAGTTGGCGTAATGCCCGCCACGGAAAACATGCCAGGCGGCAATGCCACCCGGCCGGGTGACATCGTCACAAGTATGTCAGGGCAAACGATTGAGATTTTGAATACGGACGCGGAAGGTCGGTTGATTCTGTGCGACGCGTTATCCTATTCCGAACGTTTTGAGCCTGCTGCTGTAATTGATATCGCAACGCTAACTGGCGCATGCGTGATTGCTCTCGGGCATGTGGCTTCAGGTTTGTTCGCCAACGACGAACAACTTGCTGAGGAAGTCACTGCGGCTGGAGTCGCGGCATGGGACCGCGTGTGGCCCATGCCGGTGTGGCAAGACTACCAGGAGCAACTGAAAAGCAATTTTGCTGACATGGCCAACATCGGCGGGCGGCCGGCCGGCAGCATAACTGCCGCCTGTTTTCTGGCGCGTTTTACCAAAAAATTTAAGTGGGTTCATTTGGACATTGCTGGCACCGCATGGAAATCGGGCCGCGAAAAAGGTTCTACAGGCCGTCCAGTGCCGCTGCTGACGCAGTTTCTCATGACGCGCGCCGGCTGGTGACCGAAGTCCTGTTCTACACCCACGCCGACGACAAGCTGCGGATGGCTTGCATGCTGACCGGCAAGGCATTTGCGCGCGGCATGCGCGTAATGCTTTTTACGCCGGACTCTTCTACCACCGAGCATCTCACCAAATTGCTGTGGACGCTGCCCGCCACCGGGTTCTTGCCCCATTGTCGTACCGCCGACCGGCTCGCCGCGGTAACACCAGTCATTGTCGACCATGTTTCAGACCCGCTGGTTCACAATGATGTCCTGCTTAATCTTTGCGATGCTACGCCACCGTTCTTTAGCCGATTTCGCCGGCTGGTGGAAATTGTCGGGCCCGACGCAAGCGATCGTGAAGCGGCACGCGTGCGTTACCGCTTTTACCGCGACCGCGGTTACGACATACGCACCCACCAGATCGCAGCACCACTGTCCTGATGGCTGAAAATATTCCGCCGAATGAAGGGCCGGCTCCTGATCCCGGCGAGGAAGGCGACGTGGTGGGCAAGATCGATCAATTGCTCCATCGCCATCGTTACAAGTTACCTTCTGACGGCAGTATGCCGGGATTGGCGGATCCCTCGCGCGTACCAGAGGCGCCGATCGCCGATGGCATTCCGGTCCTTACTGACGTGGTCGCGGGGCCCGGCCACGACGCAAAGCTGCCGCCCGTGCCGTCCCGGTCCGCAACGATCAACAGCGTGCTAATCGTGCGACGCATGGCATTGGCGCTCGATGCCGAGCATGCGAGATTATCGGCGGCGATGGGAGGAGATGTTAATCAGTTGAAGATGCTGGACCATCTTGTTGCCGAGCTGAAACATGCGTTGCCAGCGGCCGTCCGTGCAGCAATCATCGACGGAGCACCGGGTTCTTTTCGGCAGCGCGACGACGGTCAGCTATAATTTGCGGCCGGATTTTTGATGTTGAAAATGGAACTCGCAAAGAGCTTCGAGCCGAAGGAGATCGAGCAACGCTGGTACCCGGTTTGGGAATCGCGCGGCTACTTCGAAGTGCACGGTGATCAGAACAGGCCGGCGTATTGCATTCAGCTTCCGCCACCAAATGTAACCGGCACATTGCATATGGGTCACGCGTTCCAGCAGACCCTCATGGATATTTTGATTCGTTACCACCGCATGCGGGGCTTCGCGACCAACTGGGTGATCGGGACGGATCACGCCGGCATCGCGACACAGATCGTGGTCGAGCGCCAACTCGAATCGGAAGGCAAGACGAGAAGCGATCTGGGCCGTGAACAGTTTCTTGAACGGGTTTGGGCATGGAAACAACAGTCCGGCTCCACCATTACGCGGCAAATGCGCCGCCTCGGCGCCTCTGGCAACTGGAGCTTCGCCGATACGGAAGACCAGAACAGCGGCTACTTCACGATGGATGCAAAGATGTCCCGCGCCGTGGTCGAAGTATTCGTGCGTATGCATGAAGAAGGGCTCATATATCGCGGCAAGCGGTTAGTGAACTGGGACCCGGTACTCGGAACCGCAGTATCCGATCTGGAAGTCGATAGCGAAGAGGAAGCAGGCCGCATTTGGGAAATTCGTTATCCATTGGCCGAAGGGGACAGCAGCTTGGTCGTAGCCACAACACGGCCCGAAACCACGCTTGGGGACGTCGCCGTTGCGGTGCATCCAGAAGATGATCGCTATCGAGCGCTGGTGGGAAAGCAAGTGCAGTTGCCGCTGAGCGGGCGGAACATTCCAATCATTGCCGACGAGTATGTCGATCCTCTGTTCGGCACTGGATGCGTGAAAATTACGCCAGCCCACGATTTCAATGACTACGTCGTTGGAAATCGGCACGGGCTTCCGCTAATCAATATCCTGACCCTTGATGGAAAGATCAACGATGAAGCACCTCTGCCCTATCGCGGGCTGGAGCGATTCGAAGCGCGCAAGCGCGTCCTGGCCGACCTGCGCGCGCAAAGCCTGCTCGTTTCAGAAAAACCGCACAGACTAAAGGTGCCTCGCTCAGGCCGGACTGGTGTGATCGTTGAGCCAATGCTCACCGACCAGTGGTTCATGCGAATGGAAGGTCTCGCAGCACGGGCATTGGAGGTCGTGGCAAACGGCGACGTTAGGTTTTACCCAGAACACTGGACGGCTACTTACAACCATTGGCTGGAAAACATCCAGGATTGGTGTATCTCCCGGCAATTGTGGTGGGGGCATCAGATTCCGGCGTGGTATGACGATAATGGCAACGTTTATGTCGGCCGCAGCGAATCGGAAGTCAGGCAAAAATATGCCTCTCAACTGGCTCCGCAGGCTTCGCTTAGACGGGATGAAGACGTGCTGGACACCTGGTTCTCGTCAGCGCTCGTGCCGTTTTCTTCGCTGGGCTGGCCGGACCAAACCCGCGAATTGCAGAAATTTCTTCCGTCCTCGGTACTGGTCACCGGCTTTGACATCATCTTCTTCTGGGTGGCGCGGATGATCATGATGACATTGCATTTCACCGGCCAGGTGCCTTTCCGCGATGTGTACATCAATGCCATCGTGCGCGATGCCGAAGGGCAAAAAATGTCCAAGTCCAAGGGCAATACCATCGATCCACTGGACCTCATCGATGGCATTGGGTTGGAAGAGCTGGTGGCCAAATCCACGGTGGGACTGCTGCGGGCTGAACACAAGCAAAAAATAGAAAAAACCA
>DATMZQ010000163.1:0-2698 GCA_035573615.1 Burkholderiales bacterium
GTCGGACCCGCGCGTGACGAGCTTTGGAGCCATCTTGCGACGCACGTCATTGGACGAATTGCCGCAATTTTTCAATGTTTTCCAGGGGCATATGTCTGTGGTCGGCCCTCGCCCGCATGCCGTGGCGCACAACGAGCAGTACCGAAAACTCGTCCCAGGGTACATGCTCAGGCACAAGGTGAAGCCGGGCATTACGGGATGGGCCCAGGTGAACGGCTGGCGTGGCGAAACAGATACTGTCGAGAAGATGCAAAGGCGCGTCGACTGCGATCTGTACTACATCCGCAATTGGTCGATTTTGTTGGACATTAAGATCGTTGTTCTCACGATAATTCGCGGCTTCAGGCAGCCGAGCGCGTACTGACCCGAACCACTCACAGTACACCTGCCTATGGGCCGAAGGCCGTTGCACGCGCTACTGCTATTTGCCGGTTTTTGCCGCCGGATCGACCAAATACACCTTGGCGCTGCTTTCCTGGAAAAGCGTCCTGTTGGCTTCAACCGTAGCGAGCAGGACGCCGCGATCGCGGATTTCTTCATGGAATAACCGGTAGGCGTCCACTTTCGATTTCAGCACGCGCTCCTCATTCAAGACGACGAATACGCTGTATCCCTGATCGAGCCAGTAGTCCAGTTTCCACTCCGTCGGCTGCAGCGGCCAGGTAAACGGCTTCACGAGCTTGACGTCTTTTTCCTCGTAAATCTCCAATCCACCCATCACGGAAGGAAAGCGCCTTATGTAATACCGACCTTCAACCGGCGCGTAGGGCCGGCGACGAGGCGGCAGATTTACGCCGTATTGCAGTGCCAGCCGCTCGTGTCGCGCACGCTCATCCCGCTCAGCATCGCCGCTCACCGGCAGTCCCGCATACTGGACTTCGCTAATCATGATCCGGCGATGCGCTATGCCTTCGATGCCGAGCAGGACCTGGGAAACCCGGCTGCGGATATCGGGCAAGAGCGCCTGCCGTACGACGTCGAAGGTACCCATTCCAAGCACGATCGCGGTCACGATCATGCCTGTCATGCCGAGCCGGCGAATCGGGCCTGTACGCTGCGCCAAGGCGACCCAGGTGATCATGCCGATGCCGGCGATCAGGACCGATTGAGGAACGTACAACTGGATGGGTGCCCGCTCACCCGTGATCGCGGCAACGGCCACGATGCTTGCGATCACGCTGGTCCAGATCGCCAAGACGTCAAGGCGGCGCCAGCATAGGGGCGCGCCAAGAAAGGCCACAAGCAGAGGAAATGTGGGGCCCGCGAATGTGTTACTGAGCAGGGCCGAGACCGTAGCCGCCGTCAGGAGTATGCCGCTGTCGCGCTCGCTCATCGCGGCCTGGACCTTCTGATAGTCCAGAAAATTGGATAAATCCAGCCACAGGCCAACGTTCGCAGGCACCCATACCGCGAGCCCGACCCCGAAGGCGACGAGCGCATCGCGCATCAGGCGCGGCCACGTCTGGCCGGATTGTCTCGCCATCACGAGTACCGCCAGGCAAAACGGCGCGAAAATGAAGAGCGCCGAGTGCTTGAAACTTATCGCGAGAGCGAATGCGATCCCCATCCATGCGGCGTCGGCCCGGCGCAGTTCCTGCGCATACCGCAGCATGGCCCAAATTGCCAGCAACGCGCTTGCTGCCACACCCAGATCCGGTTTTCCAATATGCGAGCGCCATACACTCAAGGGCAGCAGCGCCATTGCCACACCGACGGCCAGGCAACCGGCCCGTGACAGGGCGAGTCGACCCGCAATCATCGCTGACAGAGGTGCTGCGAGGGCTCCAGTGACCGAAACCACAAGCCGCAGGACGAGCAGAAAAATCTCCGGAGTTTCGAAGTACGCGTCGCGGAACCCGGTCAGGTTCGACCACAGACCCGCCGGTAATCCGATCAGGAACAGAAGCACGTCTCCCGCCGCGGTGAGGTAATTCAGGAGCGGCGGGTAGAAGGGCTGCAGGGGGACAAGTTCGCCGGTCAGCGCCCTCGCCGCATCGCCAATATTCTCGTCCGGGTGCCTTCCGCCCCACTCCAAGCCGACGCACCGCAGTCCAAGTGCCAGGACGAAAAGACCGGCCAGATACCACCGCCCGATATGGGTCGCTCCTGATTTTTCCTGGGGATCGTTGCGGTGTAAGGATTCGTCCAACTTCATGAAACCTATATACCCCGTTTTGCGTGAATCTTCAGATCGTCGTTTGTCCGCGGATGCAATCGGGATGGCGATTACGTCCGCGACGTGGATTGGGTCTTGGTAATATTCTCCGCAGCGCGAGGCTGATAGGGTCGGCCCATCGTTCTAGCGGCCGGGCAAAGGTGTCGCAATTGCGAATGTTACGCGTGAATTTTCTGGGGTAATCGGTCGATCATGAAGCTTCTTGCGCAAGCGCTACGCCTTCACCAGTGGGCCAAGAACATGCTCCTGGCGGTGCCCCTGCTTACCGCGCATCTGGTCCTGGATCTGGAGGCGTGGACCAGCGTCATTGTCGCATTCTTCGGCTTCGGCTTCGTCGCGTCCGCCACGTACCTGGTCAATGATCTGATCGACCTGAAGTCTGACAGGCTTCACGCGCAGAAGCGGTTTCGTCCCATGGCAAGCGGGCGCTTGACTGTATCTGCGGGAATGGCATTGGCGATCGTGCTCGCATTTCTCGGATTTGCTATTTCCGCGGCGGCCTTGCCGGCCGGATTCATCCAC
>DATMZQ010000164.1:0-4271 GCA_035573615.1 Burkholderiales bacterium
CCTCCTCACGCATCCGCCTCAAGTCCGGGAGCATTACTACTGTGACGAGGCCCTCGCTGCATTGCAGGCGCTGAGCGAGGTGCGCCGCAATCCGTTGGGGCGCGAGTTGAGCACCGCGGAATTAATCGACGCGGCTGGTAACTGCGAGATTATCGTGACGCATCGCCATGTACCCGGCGATAGGAAACTGTTCGCCAGCCTGCCCTCGCTAGTGGCGTATTGCCGTTGCGCCGTGGATATTCGCAACGTAGATGTTGAAGCGGCATCATCGCAAGGCGTGCTGGTGACGCACGCCAGCGCAGGTTTCATTCCGGCCACTGCCGAGTGGGTGCTTGGAGCAATGATCACGCTGAGCCGCGGCATCGCCCGGTGCAGCTCCGAATACCACGCGGGCAGGGTACCGCTGCCGACGATGGGCCGGCAGCTGAACGGGGCGACCCTTGGAGTGATCGGATATGGCCAGATCGGCCGCTATTTGTGCGAACTGGCGCTGGCACTTCGCATGCGCGTCCTGGTCTCCGACCCATACGCGCAGATTACCAGTGCCGGGATTACCCAGACGGAGCTTGCGCGCTTGCTGTCAGAATCCGATTTTGTCGTCTGCCTCGCAATTGCCAACGATGAAACCGAAAACCTGATGAATGCGTCCGCCTTTGCCAAGATGAAACCGGGTGCTTTTTTTATCAATGCATCGCGCGGCAATCTGGTGGATGAACCGGCACTGCTGCGCGCGCTGGATGAAAATCGTGTCGCCGGCTGCGCGATGGACGTCGGCCGTGCTGCGGATCAGATGCCTTCGCCTGCGCTTGCACGCCATCCAAATGTCATCGCCACGCCGCATCTCGGCGGGCTTACGCCGCAAGCAACGCTGCATCAGGCACTCGAGACAGTCGCGCAGGTTGCCGAGATATTGAAGGGGCACGCACCCAAGGGTGCAGTCAACGCCGACCGGGCAAGCCGGCTGGCACGGTTCAGAAAAAATGCGACGTAACATGAGCCACCAACGCATTGCCATCATCGGGCTCGGCATGGCGGTGGCACCGCACGCAAAAAGTCTCATCGATCTTGCGGCGCGCGTGCAGGTTGCCTGCGCCTATAGTCCGAGCGCAGCGCGAAGAAAGAGCTTCGGCACAAACTTCCCGTTCCCGCAATGCGACAGCTTCGATGCCATTTTGAATGATGCAAGCATCGATGCCGTCGCAGTGCTGACTCCGCCGAACACGCACCTGGACATTGTCAGCCGCTGCGCGGCTGCGGGAAAACATGTACTGCTGGAAAAGCCCGTGGAAATTAACACGGCACGGGCGCAGCAGCTGGTCGCGGTCTGTCGCGCGGCGGGTGTTACGCTCGGCATCGTGCTTCAGCATCGGCATAAGCCCGCCGTGCAGCGGCTTGCTGAATTGGTACGCGAGGGTCAGCTCGGCGCAGCGGTCGGTGCATCGGCCAGCATTCGGTTATGGCGCGCACAGAGTTATTACGACGAACCGGGGCGCGGTACACGCGCGCGCGACGGTGGCGGCGTACTGATGACCCAGGCGATCCATACCCTGGATGTCTTGCTGTCCCTGGCCGGTGATCCCGCGCAGGTCATGTGCTTTGCAACGACCAGCCCGGTACACAAGATGGAAAGCGAAGACCTGGTCTGTGCTGGCGTGCGCTGGCGCACCGGCGCATACGGGGTCATCGAAGCAACCACCGCAGCCTATCCAGGAGCCGCGGAGCGCATTGATTTGATCGGCTCCCGCGCGACAGCGACGCTCCTGGGAACCGGACTGGAAGTCAGATGGCAGGATGGCCGCAGCGAATCGCTTGCGGCCGATGGTTCCACTGGAGGGACCGGCGCCGACCCGATGGCTTTTCCCCACGACTATCATCGCAGCGTATGGCAGGATTTTCTGGATGCCATTGCGACCGGGCGCGAGCCGCGCGTTAACGGGGAGGAAGCACTGCGGGTGCATCGGTTGATTGATGCGCTGTTGCATAGCGCGCGCGGCGCCGCGCCGATCGACTGCATTGGCGCCTAAACGGGACGACAGTCGCATGGACCAAAAACATAGCCTGATGATCCTCAATCCCGGCCATTTCCACGCGGCGCTCACGTTACGGGAAAGGCATCCGTTGATCGACGACGACGTCCATGTCTTTGCCGAGGACGGCCCGGACGTGGATCAGTTCGTGCACCTTGTCCACGCCTTCAATAACCGGCCGGTGGACCCGACGCGCTGGACGCTCTACGTCTATCGCGGTGCGGATTTTCTGGAGAAAATGCTCTCGCGCAGGCCCGGTGAAATGGTCGTGGTTGCGGGCAGAAACAACAAAAAATTGGAATGCATTCATCTGTTGCACGGGCAAGGTCTGCACGTGCTGGGCGATAAGCCATGGCTCATCGATAGCGCGCAGCTCGAGTTGCTTAAAGGAGTTACGGCAACTGCGCCACTGGCCATGGATATCATGACCGAGCGTCATGAACTGACCAATCGGCTGCAGAAAGCGTTTGCGAGCCAGCCGTCGGTATTCGGGGATTTTCGCATCGAACGCGATAAACCGGCCATCGCCATTCGCAGCGTCCATCATTTGCACAAAACCGTAAACAGACAACCGCTGCGGCGCCCGGCGTGGTACTTCGATACCGAGCAACAGGGGGAAGGCGTTACCGATGTCACAACGCACCTGGTTGATCTGGCGCAGTGGATGACTGGAGACACCGTGCCGTTCCGGTTCGAACGAGACGTGAAGGCGCTATCGGCATGCCAATGGGGGACCGCAGTTCCGCGCGAACTGTTCTCGTGCATTACCGGGCTGGACGATTTTCCGGCATTCCTGCATGACCGCGTAAGAAACGGGCAACTGCAGTACCTTTGCAATGCGGCACTATCGTATGAACTGCGCGGCCTGCCAGTCGAAATAGAAACGCTGTGGGATCTGGATGAGCCGCCGGGCGGTGGTGACCTGCATCATGCCATCCTGCGCGGCACGCGATCCGATCTGATCGTCGATCAGGGCCCCGGAACGCAATTTGTGCCGACGCTAAGCATCCAGCCTGTTGAGCGCAGCAAGGGATATGCCGAAGCGCTCGGTGACGCGGTCGACCAGATGCGGAACCAGTTTCCCGGGCTCGGCGTGGAGGCGGCCGGAACCGGTTTCCGCGTCACAATCCCGCCAGCATTGCGTACCACGCACGAGCAGCATTTTGCAGTGGTGCTGCAAGATTTCCTGACTTATATCGATGAAGGCCGGTGGCCGGCGAGTCTCGGACCGGACCTCGAAACGAAATATTCGCTGCTGGCGCAGGCGCTGGACCTGTGCCATCGCGGAGCGCCGGTGGCGCCAACACGCACCAGTTCAAATACACAGCTTTGACCATGGAAGCCGACGACAAACGCCGATGGGCAAAATAATGATTGTGACCGGGAGCGGACGGGGCATAGGCGCGGCGACCGCGCTGCTGGCCGCCCAGCGCGGCTATGCGGTATGCGTGAATTACCTGCATAACCGCAACGCCGCAGAGCGCGTCGTGCGAGACATCGAAAAAACCGGCGGACAGGCTATCGCCGTTGGCGCAGACGTGGCTTCCGAAGCCGCTGTCATGCGGCTGTTCGAGACTGTAGACAAGGAAATGGGCCGCGTCAGCGCGCTGGTGAACAATGCCGGCATTCTGGAGAAGCAAACCCGGCTGGACGGAATCGACGCCGCGCGGCTGACTCGCGTCTTGGCGACCAATGTCATTGGGGCTTTCATGTGTTCGCGCGAAGCCGTGCGGCGCATGTCCACGAAGCACGGCGGGCAGGGGGGCGGAATCGTGAATGTTTCATCGCGCGCATCGCAGATCGGCTCGCCGGGCGAGTACATCGACTACGCGGCGTCCAAGGGCGCCGTTGATTCACTCACCCTGGGTCTCGCCAAAGAGGTGGCGGAAGAGGGTATCCGGGTGAACGCCGTGCGGCCGGGATTTATCTATACCGAAATGCATGCCAGCGGCGGCGAGCCGGAGCGGGTCGAGCGCGTCAAGGCTTTCGCACCGATGAAGCGCGGTGGCAAGGCGGAAGAAGTCGCCAGGGCCATCCTGTGGCTGCTGTCAGAGGAGGCGTCCTACACCACAGGGGCCTTTATCGATGTGTCCGGAGGGCGCTAAATAGCTCCAACGGGGGGTTCAAAAAGGACGCAAATAGCTCAAAGAAAAGACGATAATTGAGTTCGCCAAGGTAATCAGTATTCATTTTGACTATCCAGACTTAGAGAGGTGACAGATTGGCCAAACCCAACTACTCATT
>DATMZQ010000165.1:0-3652 GCA_035573615.1 Burkholderiales bacterium
ATCGTCGGCCGGGACAAACAACAGATCCAGCACAGTCATATGCTCGCTCGGCGTGATCACATAGACTAAATCTCCGGCGGCAATTTCGAGGTGGCCGATGGGATCGACCGGCTTGCCTTCGCGAAAAGCGGCAACAACGCGCACGTCGCTCGGCAGTGCCAGTTGAATCACGGTGCGGCCGATCGCCGCACTCAGATCGTTTACACGGTAACCGAGCAATTGCAACCCTGCCCTTCCCGGCACGTCGACAAACTCCGAATAATACGGTGCGTGCTCCTTCGGTAGTTTGAGCTTCAGCCATCCGGCCATCGGCGCGACCGTCCACCCTTGCACCAGCAATGAAGCCAACACCACGAAGAACGCGACATTGAAGTAAATCGACGATTGCGGCAATCCGCCCAGAATCGGGAACAGCGCCAGCACGATCGGCACCGCACCGCGCAAACCGGTCCAGGAAATAAAAATCTGCTCCCGCAGCGGAAACCGGAACGGCAGCAGCGACAGGGTGACAGCGATTGGCCGGGCGACGAACATGAGCAATGCGGCAACACCCAGCGCGCCCAGTCCGATCTCGAACAGCGCGCTTGGAGTCACCAGCAGGCCGAGAATGACGAACAGGGTAATCTGCGAAAGCCACGCCAGCCCGTCATGCACCTTCAGGATGCTGCCTACGGTGTGCACGCGGCTGTTGCCGAGCACAAGGCCGGCAAGATAGATTGCGAGAAAGCCGCTGCCATCGAAAATGGTCGTGATGGCATAGATTGCAAGCCCGCCTGCCATGGCCAGCAGCGGATACAGCCCGCTCGCCAGCGTCACTCGCCGGATCAGGAGCACAAGCAGGCGGCCACCGCCAATGCCGGCCAGCGCCCCGAGTCCGAATTGCTGGATGAAATGCACCAGCAACGACCAACCCGGAGCGTGCTGATCCGCACCGACGATCTGCACCAGCGACAACGTCAAGAACACCGCCATCGGATCGTTGCAACCGGATTCTATTTCGAGCGTGGCGCCGACGCGCTGCTTAAGGCGCATGCCCGCCGCGTGCAGCAGCGAGAACACGGCAGCCGCGTCGGTGGAGCCAATGATTGCACCGATCAGCATGCCTTCCATCAGTCCCAGGCCGAGGATGCGCGAGGCACCGTAACCCACGATCACCGTCGTCAATACCACGCCGAAGGAAGCAAGCGACACCGCGGGCCACAACCCGACGCGGAACGTCTCGTAACGTGTCCGCATCCCACCGTCGAACAGGATGACCGCAAGTGCCATCGTGCCCACCAGATAAGCGGCCTGGTAATCGCCGAAACGGATATGTCCGGGCCCGTCTTCTCCGGCCAGCATGCCAATCGCCAGGAATACGAACAGCAGCGGCGCGCCAGTGCGCTGTGCGACGTTGCTGGCCAGGATGCTCAACAGCACCAATACGGCGCCAATCAGAATTGCGTGGTTGGAAAAATCCAAGTGCGTTTTTCAGGTGAATGAGCCAAACCTGTTTCTAGCACGGAGTGGACGTTTCGCTCAAGACAATCGAGCAATTGAACCACGCGTTACAAGATCGATCGCGCCGGGACAATTCGGACTAACCAACAGATCAGCAGGTCAGGACACCGCCGACACCCTTCCCGGCCGCCAACGCAGTAGCCGCCTCTCCGTCAGTGTAACGGCGTAGTCAAGCACGAGCGCGGCTGCCGTCAGCACCAGCACTCCTGCAAAAACGGTGTTGATATCGAATACACCCTCGGCCTGCAGGATCAGATAGCCCACGCCGCGCGCCGAGCCAAGATACTCGCCGACCACGGCACCAACGAAAGCCATGCCCACGGAGGCATGCAAGCTGGAAAATACCCAGGCCGTCGCGCTGGGCAAGTAAACATGTCGCAATAACTGGCGGCCGTTGGCGCCGAGCATGCGTGCGTTCGCCAGAATCGTCGGGCTGACCTCGCGCACACCGTTGTAGACGCTGAAGAACACGATGAAAAAAACCAGCGTGATGCCGAGCATGACTTTGGATTTGATATCGAGCCCGAACCAGACCGCGAAGATCGGCGCCAATATGACGCGCGGCATGGAATTCAGCGCGGTGATATAGGGATTGAGCAACCGCGACGCGAAGTCGGACAGTGCCAGCCAGAGGCCGAACACCAGCCCAAGCGCCGTGCCGATGATGAACGCGAGCAGCGTTTCTATCAGGGTCACCCCCAAATGCGGGTAAATCTTGCCGCTGACGAACCAGTCGCGCACGCGCGCAAGGACCACCAGCGGTTCGC
The DNA here is from genome assembly GCA_035573615.1 of Burkholderiales bacterium. Classification (GTDB taxonomy): domain Bacteria; phylum Pseudomonadota; class Gammaproteobacteria; order Burkholderiales; family JACQAP01; genus JACQAP01. The sequence continues at coordinate 2,268 of DATMZQ010000165.1, forward strand.
CAAAGAAAAACTTCGGCAAGGTTTCCGTCGCGGTGAGTACATGCCACAGCGCGAACACGCCGGCCAGTAGCCCGATCTGGCAGACGATCAGCAGGCCGCGCCTCATATCAGTTCTGAACCACGGAGGAGACGGAGATCACGGAGAAAAAGAGAGGAAGCCGCCAAGTGAAAATTTGAGTGCTGACATCTTCCTGACGCCAGCATTGCCGCGATTCCACGGTAGGCCGCATTTCTTTCGTTCATTTCTCCGTGTCCTCCGTGTTCTCCGTGGTTCACGATTTAGTCAAGAAAGCGACAGCGAATACGCCTTTTGCACTTCGTCGCGTAGCGCTTGCCAGATCAGTTTGTGCAGCTCGACAAAGCGCTGGGTCAGCCTGATTTCCGATACATCCCGCGGGCGCGGCAAATCGATCGCGAATTCACCAATCATCCGGCTGGCCGGTCCTGCAGACATCACGAGGACCCGGTCGGACAGCGAAATGGCTTCTTCGAGGTCATGCGTGACGAATGCCACCGACTTGCGATCCTGTGCCCACAGATTCAGCAGTTCGTTCTCCATGAGACTGCGGGTCTGCACGTCCAGCGCAGAGAACGGTTCGTCCATGAGCAGGATGTTGGGATCCAGAATCAGCGTTTGTGCCAGCGCCACGCGTTTTCTCATGCCGCCGGAAAGTTCATGCGGATACTTGTGTCCATGCGCGCCGAGCCCCACGCGCCTCAGCCAATCCTGTGCGCGCCGCTGTGACTGCCGGGCAGGGACGTGACGAAATTCGAGCCCCGCGGTTATGTTTTGCAACGCGGTGCGCCAGGGCATCAGCGCTTCGCTTTGAAACAGGTAGCCGGCGCGCGTATTGAGGCCTCTAAGCTTTTCGCCGAACACGCGCACGCTGCCTCGCGTTGGCGGGATCAAGCCGGCAGCGATATTCAGCAGCGTGGACTTGCCGCATCCGGTCGGGCCGACGATCGATACGAATTCTCCCTGCGCAATGGCGAGGCTCACGTCATCGACCGCCGTATACCCGGCGTTGCCGGTTATGGGCGCAAACGTGCAGCTCACGCCGTCCAGTTGCAGCGATGTGTTCATGTCCGGCCGCTTATCTGTATTGCTGCAGCGCTTTTTCGACGAAGGTGTTGGTGTAGGTTTGATTGATCCAGACTACAGGCGCACGCCGTACTGCGGGGTTATGCGCCAACAGCACCTTATAGGAATTGTCGACGCCTTTCTTTGGAATCATGCCGTCTTTCGAATACGTTGCGCGCAGCCGCTCGAATGATGCGGCATAGAGCGCCCTGTCGCCAAGCAAATATTCCGGCGGCACGGCATTCAAAACGTCTTCGGTGGTATGGTGCTGCAGCCAGAGCAACGCGCGCACAATGGCATTGGT
>DATMZQ010000166.1:0-6818 GCA_035573615.1 Burkholderiales bacterium
GACGATCCTGTCAGCGTCAGTACCGTATTGTTGGCCAGAGCCGTCGTATCGACGTTGAGCGTGACGCCGTTTGAATCCGTGATGCTGGTTGCGCCGTTCCCCGTGGTCACATTCACCAGGCCGGCATTGGCTGCATTTGCACCGAGCGTAATGGTGCTCGCGCCGGTCAGCCTAAGGGTTTCGATGCTGGTTGCATTGAGGAAGTTGGCATCAGTCAGCGTTGCTGCCGCCGTCACCGCAATGGTGTCACTGCCCGCCCCGCCAGCGATGGTTGCGGCGGCGCCCAGATTGACCGCCGAACTGAAGTTGAAGGTGTCACTGCCGGTGCCGCCAATCAGTCCGTCCGCGCCGCCGCCGCCGGTGATTGTATTGGCGCCGTTTCCGACAGTGATGGTATTGGCGCCCGAACCGCCCGTGACGATGAGATTGCCCGCATAAGTGCCGGCCGCAAGGTTACCCGTCGATGCACCGGCATTGAGCGTCACGCTCGCCGCGCTCCCGCCGGTCAGGGTCAGCGTCTGTCCGCTGGTGAGCGCGCTCGCGGTGAGCGTGTTCGTGCCGCTGCCTGTTGCAATCGAGAGGCCCGAGGCGACCGCAACCGTCGTCACATTCAGTGCCCCGCTAACGCCCGTGGCCGTGAGATCGCCCTGCAGCCCGGTCACCGTAAAGCCCGCCGACCCCGACAAACTCAATCCAGTATTGTCCGCAAGTGAAGTGGCATCGACATTGAGCGGGACGCTATTGGAGTCTGCGATGCTGGTTGCGCTATTCCCGGTGACTACATTCACGATGCCGGCGGTTACTGCGTCCCCGCCGAATGTGACACTGTTTGCACCGGTCAGTTGTAACGACTGAACGCCGCTGACATTTACGAAGTCGCCACTGTTCAACGTAACTGGCGCGGTCAGCGCTATGATATCGGCGCCACCATTGCCGCTGATCGCGATGGGGGCAGTCAGCTGCACCTGCGATCCAAACGTGAAGATGTCGTTTCCCGACGACCCCACGACCCATGCTGCCGAGACAGCGCTGGTGTTTCCAGCAGGATCAGACGCGGTTGCCGTAAAGGTGTGGACGGCGGAATTGGTTACAGCGCCAGTGGTCGTATAGGTCCACGCACCAGCGCCTGACGCCGTTGCGGTTGCAAGTTGGATGTTGCCGTCGAATATGGCGACGGTGCTGTTTGCCTCCGCGGTTCCTGTGAGGACCCAATGATTGCCGCCGACGCCACCCAACGCGATATTCACAATGGCCGGGGCCGCTGGCGCCGCTGTATCGATCTGCAGGATACCGACCGGGTTTGTTGCGGCGCCCAACAGGTCAGCGCTGTTGCCCGCCGCATCGCTGACCGTTGCGCCGTTCAAGTTGAAGGACGTCACCGCAAGGTCGCTGGTGTCCTCTCCGGCGCCAACCGTGTAACTGAAGGTCAGAGTATTGCTGCCAGAGCCGCCCGTGTAGCTTGCGGTGCCACCACTGTTGAGCGACAGCGTTGGTACTCCACCCGCAACCGTGACCACCTCGCTCGTGCTGAGCGTCAGCGTGACCACGTGGCCGGCATTGAGGTCACCATTGCCACCGGCATCGATCCCGCTGCCGGTTGCCGCAACCGATGGCACCGTCGGGGCCGTCGTATCGATCTGCAGAACACCGGGCGGGTTCGTTATCGCGCCCGCAATATTGGCGTTGTTGCCTGCGGCATCGCCGACCATTGCTCCGTTCAAGTTGAAGGACGTCACCGCAAGGTCACTGCTGTCCTCTCCGGCGCCAACCGTGTAGCTGAAGGTCAGAGTGTTGCTGCCGGAGCCGCCCGTGTAGCTTGCAGTGCCACCACTGTTGAGCGACAGCGTTGGTACGCCGCCCGCAACCGTGATCACCTCGCTCATGGTGAGCGTCAGCGTGACCACGTGGCCGGTATTGAGATCACCGCTGCCACCTGCATCGATCCCGCTGCCAGAGATCGCAATCGATGACACCGTCGGTGCCGTCGTATCGATCTGCAGGACTCCGGATGGGTTGGTCATTGCGCCCAGTAGATTGGCGCTGTTGCCCGCCGGATCGCTGACTATTGCACCGTTTAAGTTGAAGGACGTCACCGCAAGGTCGCTGGTGCCCTCTCCGGCGCCAACCGTGTAGCTGAAGGTCAGAGTGTTGCTGCCGGAGCCGCCCGTGTAGCTGGCAGTGCCACCACTGTTGAGCGACAGCGTTGGTACGCCGCCTGCAACCGTCACCGTCTCGCTCATGGTGAGCATCAGCGTCACAATATGACCGGCATTGAGATCACCATTGCCACCGGCATCGATCCCGCTGCCAGAGGCAGCAACCGATGGCACCGTCGGTGCCGTCGTATCGATCTGTAGGATGCCGGGCGGGTTCGCCACCGCACCCACAACATCGGCGTTGTTGCCCGCGGCGTCGCGGACCTTTGCCCCGTTCAAGTTGAAGGACGTCACAGCAAGGTCGCTGGTGTCCCCTCCGGCGCCAACCGTATAGCTGAAGGTCAGCACATTGCTGCCGGAGCCGCCGGTATACGTTGCGGTTGCGCCATTGTTCAGCGACAGCGTCGGTACGCCGCCGCCAACAGTCACCACCCCGCTCATATTGAGGGTCAGCGTGACCACGTGGCCGGCATTGAGATCACCGTTGCCGCCTGCATCGATTCCACTGCCTGATGCCGCAACCGATGACACCGACGGAACCGTCGCACCGGGCTGCGGCGCAGTCGCTGTGACGACCTGGACCGGTTCAAAATTGGCATGGTTCGCGGCTGGGGTGACGCCGCTATCGGCGCGGATGCCTGCCCCCAAAACGGGAGAAACGCCACCAACCGTCACAGGCGCTTTGAAGCTGGGGGGGATAGCTGCTGCAAGAATTCGCGGATCCGTGGAGGATCCGATCACATCGGCCAAATAATCATCAAGGTCGGCTTCAGCACGCAGCTTGTCGGTCGTCGTATCATCGAGCTTGGCGAGCTGTTCTGGATGCACTTCTGCATCGCGGGCATCCTGTGCCTCGTCTAATCGCGACGACGCACTCCCCGTGTCTTCATCATGGCTTTTAGCAGCGGTGTCATCCGCAACTGTATTTTGGCGGTCGTTTTTGTTTGCAAGCTTGTACGCCTCAAGTGCAACGAGCCACGTCAGAAAAGTAAAGCTGGTTGCACGGTATGCGCTTTCAGATGGCGTCGCCCAACGGAGCCCGCTACGCAACAGCTGCGCGAGAAGCGATATGGTGGTCCGAGAAGCCAAAAATAATTTCCTTCCGGCAGATCAAAGATCTTTTCATGATCAGTGCTGCCGAAGGCGCTTCCAATCGATTTCTTGATTGGTAAGTCAGTATGACTCCGAGACCAAAAAAATAGATTAAGTTGAAAGCAAAACGGGGGGTCCCCAAAATGCAATTCATTAACCTAAAGATCGCTGTCATCGAAAACTCGTGCAGTACCAATGGCTTTTGCCAATCGTTGAAGTGACGTTGCAATGTCACGACTGAAAAAATTTTAGACAAGTGTAGCGTAATTTCTATTCCAGATTGAACTTTCTTTTCAAACTACCGCGTGCGTTGGCAACGCAACGCGCGGATGCACACTCTGGGCTCGGAAGTCGGAACGGCGCGGCCTACGCAGGAAGAAATCTGAACCCTGCGGTGAGTTGTGAAGACGGTCTCAATATTCGCGAGTGAGCATGTCTGTTCATTGTGGCGATTGCGCCACACCAGGGCGATGCCCTTTAAACGGACGTCGATCGGCGCCGGGTTGACTAAAGCTGTCCGGAGCCAGTTTTCGCCTAAAAGGAGGCAACAAACAAAGCCTACGAATAGATTGCCTCCCGCTCCGCTCACGGAGCCGCGATGCGGTTGGGTGCATATTCGCACCGCGCACGACGGGCATCGGGTAAACCGCCATGTACAGTGCAACACGTCCGAGCGATATCTGCCCTTCGGCGAAGCCGATACTTTCAGTAGGTCAGGACAAAACTAGGGGTGGCTATGTTCCGGCATCCCGACTCTCACGCGGCATTGGCACCGTTGTCCCGCATCTCCTGCGCAGCAAGCGCATCAAGGTCGATAACCCGCGAATCGTCGTGCTGGAGAGTGCAATAGAACTGTCCGCTGCCATGAACTTGCATCAGGGTACGCACACGCCGTGCGTCCAGATAGTCCGCATGCTGATAGCGCAGCGCGACCGGAAGCAACATTTTTGGCAGCTCAACCTGCGCGAACGCTGGGACCGTGCGCACCTCGCCGCCCTCCAGCCAAAGCAACGGGTTGAGCGTGTAAACCAATTGGCGCTCAATCTCTCGAGGTGGCGCTGGCTCTGGCCCGGGGTTCGCGCGGACTGAAAAGTTCGCGTTGCCAGCGCGCGTGCGTGCCGCCGCGGATCGGAGCTCCGTGCAAATAAATTCCGCTGCCGAAAGAACCTCGCGACGAACCGCATCCAAATTAGTTGCAAACCTCGTCGTCTCTGGAATTGACGCCTCGCTTTTCGTAATAATCTCCACCAGCGCGACCACGGCTGTATCGTAGTTTGGAGCGGCTTGCTCTATGGCCGTAGCCATCCTCTGAAGTTCGTTCGCCACCAATTCACGGTCGCGCTGCGTTTTGGCGGTGGCCAATTCACGTTCGGTTGCGGCGATTTGCTCGTCGAGTTGTGCCAATGCAGTGCGCAATGTCTTAGTGCGGTCCTCAGCGGCGCGCATGTCGGCTTCAGCCCAATCGAGCTGCGCATCGGCGGCAGCAGCCATTGCGAGACGTGTGGCTGCAGCACGTATTTCTCCAAGCGCCGTCTCGGCGGCGCGGAGACGACCGGTCAGCTTCTCCCGCGCCACGTGCTTGTCCTTGAGCGCGCTTTCGAAGCGTTCGATCGGACTGAGTTTACGTTTGCTGAATAGTGCCACGGCTCAGTACTCGCAAATCGCGCCGGCATAATAACGTACGCTGGCCCGATTCGCAGCAGAAACCGACGCCACAGCATCGCAATTACATCTAGCCGACAATGAAAGTGTCTGGTGGAAAACCATCAACATTGGTAGATTGCCTATAATTCATGAGTTGGGTGGTGGTGCTGTGAGCCAGGAAGAGAAGCAGACCGTACCTGTCAGTGTGATCGAACTGAGGGCGGAGAGTTACTCCGTGGACGGCGACAATATCGTTGTCTCATTGCGGACAAAATATTCCACGGCCGAACGCAAATATTCTGTTCCCATTCAATGTTTTCAAGACCTGATAGTCGATCTGCAACGGTTGAACGCCTCAACGCCTATTGAACCAAACGAGGCCCATAAACAGGCGGAGCCATTTCTTCCGTTTGAAATACCCGTGGCAGCTGAATAACACTCCCCGCACGTTCGCAAAGATATAGATGCCTTGTGCGCGCGATGTGTGACCCGAGCTTTATTTCGTCGGTGTCGGCAACGAAATTCCGCGACCGTTGCGCTCAAGTTCGTCGGTCAATCGCTTTATTTTTCGTTCAGCTATTTCATGTTCGCTCTTAAGCAGGGCCTCGAGAACCTGAATTCGCTTGTCCAGCTTACAGCGAACCGTTTCGAGGCCCTTCATTTGCATCTCTTGTTTTTCAACTTTGGACTCAGCCTTTTTGAGTCTTTCTTCCAAGGCCGCGGTTTGCAGGTTGTGGCGTCTCTTTTCGCCATGCATGCTTGCCACCAGGTTGAATCTTTCCGCGGTGGAACTCGCCAGCTCTGAATTGAGAAAGTCGACCTGCTCGAGCGCTGAAGCGGCGTTCGTTTCCCGTGTATCGAACACTATCTGCACAGCGTGCAGCCGATCTGCCAACGATTTTGAATCTTGAAGGGCTTGATTGAGTTGGGCCCCGAGATCCGCCTTGTCGGTTTCCAGACAGGTGATCTTGTCCTGTGTGGTAGCCGCGTCTATTGTTTGTTGTTTTGCGATCCTGTGCAGCGCCGAGATAATCCGCTGCAGGCGGCTGATTTCTTCGTGCGCAGTGTCAAGCTCGTTAGCGTGCCGACTCTGAAGGGTGTAAAGTTCGAGAACCTCGGTAAGTCGCAAATTCAATTCCGAGGATTGCTTGGCAATTTTATTTTCGAGGTCGCCAATATCTTTTTGATGAGTATTTGACGGAAGCGGCCAGGCCCCTCCAGCAGGGTCAAAGCTAGGCTCGATAAATTTCATAGTCGGGCGTTTCCCGTTTTGGAGCGGGATCGAACGCATTTTTGCTGGTACGAAGAAAACGGCGAACCAGGCGAATCAATCGCCGCTCGTCCGACCGACTTTCCGAGGAACCCCTTAAGCAGCCCTTAACAGGAGAGTCGATGAAGCGTGTTTGGAGTGTGTCCGAAAAGGACCAAACCAATGTTCAGCCTGACCGACCGTGCTTGGCGCGCCATTTCGGCCCGGGTCCGCGCATGTAGTGTCGTTCGGGCCGATATCGCCTCTCGTGTGGTTCCGGCCAATATAAGAAAATTCGGGCTGCCAGCCGTGCGCGCACCTGATCCCACCAAATCGTTCGACGAGACAAACACGACATTCCGCTTTGTGAACGCATGCGCGATCCCTTTCCTAGCGATCCAGGAGATCAAATTCAGCCGCTCTCGCGATTTTGTGTAAGGATGGTCTTGGCGCAAAGACCTCATGGTCCTGGCGGATGAGATCAAGCGCAGTCTGGTCGTGACCGAATGGCTCAATCATCGTGTCGATCTCGGGGGGCGGAGGCGAAACGATCCTGGTTGTGGCGGTTATCAGTGAATCTGTAACCCCTGGCAGCAGAACGACCGCAGCCACCGCCATAAGCAGGTACGGCAATATTTGCAAAACAAACTTCGATGTCAGCTTAAGCATGGAAAGGC
>DATMZQ010000167.1:0-4334 GCA_035573615.1 Burkholderiales bacterium
ATATGGCCCTGGATACGACCTTCCGCATTCCACGCGGTTTCACCATGGCGGACCATCACCAGCCTGGTGTTGCTCATCGCGGCGGACCTTCCGCATAACGGGGCAGCGTATCCGTAATCTCGAACCAGGGCGCCTTCGAAGCAACGAATATATGCATCGTGGGCCTCACGCCCGGATCGGTGTCAAGGCAACCGAGCGGCAGTCCATAAATGCTGGGATCCGCCTCGAAGCGGCTCAACAGCGCTGAACCGCACCGGCTACAGAAACCGCGCTGCGTGCCAGGTGAGGACTCGTACCAGGTAATCAGGTCGGCCCCGGCAAGCCAACGAAAATCACCGGAACGGACGCTGGCGCGCGAGCGAAATGCCGCCCCGTGCGCCTTGCGACAGATGGAACAATGGCAATGACGCGCGTTGTCGAGCTGTCCGTCGATTTCATAACGCACGGCCTTGCAAAGACAACTTCCTTTCAACATGTTCTCTCCCGGGTATTTAGTCGATACGGCACAGCAATCCCTTCAGGTACTCGCCTTCCGGAAACGTCAGTAGCACAGGGTGGTCCATCGCTGCATGAAACTGCTTTAGGATCTGCACGGTGCAGCCCGCATCCAACCCAGCGCCTGCGACAATCTTGCGGAACAAATCGGCAGATACGCCACCCGAGCACGAGAACGTGGCTAGCAGGCCGCCTGGCCGCAACAGCTTGAATGCGAGCAGGTTGATATCCTTGTAGCCACGCGCGGCACGCTCGGCGCTTGCCGCGGTCGGAGCAAACCGGGGTGGGTCGAGGATAATCAAATCAAAGCGCCGGTTGTGGTCACGCAGCCGGCGCAGGTATTCGAATACATCGGCATCGACCCAGTCACAGCGATCCTGCGGCATCTCATTCAGGCTGATGTGCTCCCGCGCCAGGCGCAGGGCCTCCGCGGATGAATCGACTGAAGTGACCCGAGCGGCGCCGTGCGCCAGTGTCTGCAACGTGAAGCCACCCGTATAGCTGAAGCAATTGAGCACTTCGCGGTCTGCGGCGAGCTGGCCCACTTGCAGGCGATTGTCGCGCTGATCAAGATAGAATCCGGTCTTGTGTCCGCTGGCCACGTCAACGCGCAAACGCATGCCGTTTTCGATCACCTCGACAATCGGGGAATCCAGCCTGCCTTTCACCAGCCCGGTGCGCGGCGCCAGCCCTTCGAGCTCCAGCACATCAGCATCGGAACGTTCGTAGATGGCGCGTGCACCGGTGAGCTGCTGCAGCGAGTCGATGATGGTCTCCCGCCATCGATGGCAGCCCGCGCTTGAAATTTGCAATACGATTACATCCGCATAGCGATCGACGATCAATCCCGGAAGTCCATCCGATTCTGCATGCACCAGGCGTTCGGCTTCGTGCGGGCCCCGGGCAGACAGTTCCCGGCGCATGCGAATTGCGCGCTCCAGCCGATTGACGAAAAACGATGCGTCAATGGGCGTATTTTCGTCCCAGTCCCATATGCGGGCGGAAATATTTGCATCCGGATTCCATGCAGCGATGCCGAGAGCGCGGCCGTCCTGTGCAACGATCCGGACCGTATCGCCGGCGGCACCAGTCCGCTCAGTGCGCGCGATCGCTCCAGAGAAAACCCACGGATGTCGGCGCAACAAAGATTTCTCCCTGCCAGCCTTCAGAATGATTTTGTTCGATTGATTCCGCACGACGGGTACAGCGGTTACCGTCTGGCAGGTTTTCGTTTGGCCCGCGGATGTGCCTGATCGTACACTTTGGCGAGGTACTGGAAATCGAGATGCGTGTACACCTGGGTGGTGGAAATGCTGGCGTGGCCCAGCATTTCCTGTACTGCACGCAAATCGCCGCTCGATTGCAGGACATGCGAAGCAAATGAATGGCGCAGCATATGCGGATGCACGTGCCCGGCAAGTCCTTGCTTGATGCCCCACGCCTTTAATCGAGCCTGGACCACGCGTGGGCTAATGGCCCGCCCACGGGGGTTCACAAACAGCGCGCCAGCATCGCCGGATGGCCCTACTTGGCGTATCTCGAGCCAGGCCTGCAATGCCTGCAACGCAGCCTTGCCAACAGGAACCACGCGCGTCTTGCTGCCCTTGCCGGTCACCCGCACCGTGGCATCGGCAAAGCTGACGTCGTCCTGTGTTAATGCAATCAGTTCGGACAGCCGCAAACCAGACGAATACAGCAGTTCAAACATCGCCCGGTCACGCACCGCCAGCGGATCGTCACCCGGCAGAGTGACCAGGCGGACCGCCTCGTCAGGCGATAGCGCCTTGGGCAGCGATTTCGATGAACGCGGGGGCCGCAGTCCAATACACGGATTTTGGGTGAAGCCATGATCGCGCACGAGGTAATTGAAGAAACCACGCCAGGCTGAAAGCATGCGCGCCAGCGACTTGCCGCCCAGCCCGCGAGCGTGCAGTTGTGCGATGAAGCGCCGGATTTGATGAACCTGCAAATCCTGCAACGCACCCTCCTGCGCGAGTTCTAGCAACACACGAACATCGTGCCCGTACGCTTCGGCGGTGTGTGGGGACAGGCGCCGCTCATGAACCAGGTGCGACAAGAATGCGCGAATCAACGCGTGATCCACCGCGGATTCCTGCTCGGCTGCGGATGGCGTTTCTTGACCTGTCATCTACAAAAAGCGCACCAGCGCCGTACTGATGAGTTCCCCGATGCGTTTCAAGTACAGAGTCCCCATGTCGGCATAGAAGCGTTTCGGGTCTTCGCTGCCCAGCGCAAGCAGGCCGAACACCTTTTCCGTGCGCAGGCTGATGTAGGCAAAGGATTTGAGCAGGGCGCCGCCCTCTCCGAACCAGTCGGTCGTTTCGAACATTGGCTGGTGGCTGCAGTATGGTTGCTTGAGACTGTCCGCGAACACGCGGATTTCCTGGCTGCACTTGCCGAATTCCGGCAAAGGCGAGTGATCCCATTCGGACCACAGGCGTATAGCCACATGGGGTACGGCGAAATCCTCGCGCAAGTTGTAATAGAGTATTTGCAGTAGCGTTTCCAGGCTCGCCGGGGCCATGAACGCCAGCGAGGCTTGATGCACGCGTTCTCCAATGGCGTCGTTCTCCTCGCCGTATTCCACCAGTTCGCGCAGCTTAGCCTCCAGCAACCGGTTCTTTTCGCGCAGGCTGATGATCTGCCGTTCAGAGATCGGAATGGCACGGCCGCCGTGCGGGTGCGGGATCGTGATGCTGCTGATCAGGTCGGAGAACGTCTCGAAAAATTCTGGATGGTCCTGCAAATAACGGGCGACGTCTTCAGGTCTCATTCTGTTTTCTCAACCTCTATTTCACCTTCAAATACGGATTGTGCCGGACCGGTCATCAAGACCGGCTCCGTCAGTCCGCCCCAACCAATTTGCAGCATGCCACCGCGCGTGTCCACTTGCACCGGCGAGTCCAGCAGTCCAAGCGAAATCCCGGCAACGACTGCTGCACAGGCGCCGGTGCCACAGGAAAGCGTTTCCCCGGCGCCGCGCTCGAACACGCGCAGTTTAATGTGCCCGCGATCGACAATTTGCATATATCCGGCATTGGTTCGTTGGGGAAAGCGCGGATGGTGCTCGATTAGCGGGCCTTCACTCAATACCGGCGCCGCTTCCACGTCGGCCACCACTTGTACGGCATGCGGGTTTCCCATCGATACGGCAAAGATTTTGATGTTGCGTCCATCGACATCGAGCCGGTAAGTGGGTGCCTGGCGTTCTGCGATGAATGGAATCAACGAAGGTTCAAGGACCGGCACGCCCATGGTCACGCTCACGCGGCCATCCTTCTCCATGCGCGGTTCAATGATACCGGAGCGCGTTTCCACGCGGATTGCGTCTTTGGTCGAAAGGCCCTTGTCACGCACATAGCGTACGAAGCAGCGCGCGCCATTTCCGCATTGGCTGACTTCACCGCCGTCGGCATTAAAAATTCTGTAGTAAAAGTCGGTGCCCGGCGTACGCGGCGGCTCGACGACCAGCATCTGGTCGAAGCCGATGCCGAAGTGACGGTCGGCAAGCTTGCCAATGACTGCGGGATCCAGACGCAATGCGTTGCGCGTGCCATCGACAACAACGAAGTCGTTGCCGGCGCCGTGCATCTTGGTGAACTTCAAGCGCATGCGTCGTTCATTGCGGCAACTACCGGCTTGGACATGACGAAATCATCCATAAAAAAACCATTGCCAATGTCGGCCTTCACGGCCTGTACCACGACGAAACCAACACGCAAATAAGCCGCTACCGACGCATGATTGTGTTTGTTGACCTGCAAGTACAGTTCTTCCATGCCCCCGCGGCGAGCTGACTCCGCCACATGCGCGATCAG
>DATMZQ010000168.1:0-2784 GCA_035573615.1 Burkholderiales bacterium
ATCGATGCCACGATACAGATTGAAACTTGTGGGGAGCACGCCGACAATCGTGTAGCTCTTGTCATCCAGGGTCAGAACCTTCCCCAGCACATCGGCTGCTCCGCTGAACTTGCGCTGCCACAGTTCCGCACTAATAAGGGCCACCGGGTCAACGCCGCGCTCATCTTCACCGGGCACAAAGTCACGGCCCATCGCAGGGTGAACACCGTACACAGAAAAAAAGTCCGCTGTCACCCATCGTCCGTCCACCTGTTCGGCTTCTCCCATGCCGATCAAGCTGAAACTGGTCCGGCGCGAAAGGGCCATTGCTGAAAAAGTCTGGTTCTCTTTTTGCCAATCACGAAAATTGGGATAAGGGATCGCGCCCGTTTCGAAATTCGGCTTGCTTTGGTGCAGCGTTATGAGCCGCTCGGGCTCCGGGAAGGGAAGCGGATTGAGCAGCACGCCGTTGACCACCGAAAAGAGCGCTGCGTTGGCGCCAATACCCAACGCGAGCGTCAATAGCACCACACCGGTGAGCCCTGGATTCTTCACTAACATCCGCGCGCCATAACGCAAGTCTTGAAACATCTCGTCCTCCAATCTTTGTGGCTGCAACCAGAGCGCATCCCAAAACGCGCCCAGACTGCGGCAAAGCAGATCAAGTTTGGTTTTCCAGTTGAGCTTGTCCCAATCGGCGAGCAGCAGCTCACGGTGTTGCAGCTCAGCCTGCCATTCCTGTTTCCAATCAGCTCGTAAGCTTCGCGGCACGATCACGCCGAACAGCCAGATCAGCCAGAGCCAAAAACGAAAGCGAGTTGTGTTAGTTCGATCAACCATCGCTTTACATGCCGGGAACGCCTACGAAACCCCAACCAGAAACCAGAAACTATTCCTGACGCAGCGCCACCAGCGGATCAACCTTTGTTGCCCGGCGCGCCGGTATCCAACACGCGAGCAACGCAACACCCAACAACGCGGCTGCAATCACTCCGAACGTCACAGGGTCGGTCGGGCGAACGCCAAACAGCAGGGTCTCCATCCAGCGCGTGAGTGCGTATGCCGCGCCTAGTCCAAGCGCCACGCCCAACAAGGATAGCTTCAACGCCTGCGAGAGAATCAGCGTGAGCACATCTCGAGCAGTTGCGCCGAGCGCCATGCGAATTCCGAGTTCGTGCGTGCGCTGTCGAACCGCGTAGGAGGTCACACCGTAGACACCGACCGCCGCGAGCACCAATGCCAGGGCGGCTAAGCTAGCGAGCAAAACAAGCGTCAGCCGTCGTTGTGCCAGCGAATTGCCTAAAAGCTGGTCCATCGTCCAAATCGCGTAAATAGGCAGATCTTTGTCTATCGAATGAATCGCTTCTTCGATTGAGGAAACGGGGGCAAGTGGGTTGCCGTGTGTGCGGATTACAAGACCCAACGTCGTTCCGGGTACTTGAGAAAACAGCACATAGGCCTGCATCGAGGTCTCGTGTTCGACGCCATTGAGCTTGATGCCGTTGACGACGCCGATCACTTCCCGCCAGGGCATTTGGCTTTCGGGGAAGCCGTTCTTCAAGCGCTTGCCGATTGGGTCTTCGCCCGGCCAGATGCGACGCGCCAGGGTTTCGTTGATTAGCACGACCGGAGCGGTATCCGGAGTATCGGCGGCGGTAAACAATCGCCCGGTCAACAACCGTATTCCCATTGTGTCGAAGTAGTCTCGACTCACGAGCAGGTAATCCAATTCGGGCAGGTCGGCGCGCGAGGGCACGGGTTTGTCGGAGGCGATGAAGACTGAACCCCAATAAGATCCTTCCGGGGGCAACGACTGCGCCAGTGCTGCGGTTTCTACCCCGGGTACAGCCTGCACTCGCGCCACGCATTCTTCATAAAAGATTCTGCTGGTCGCTCGGTTGTATCTATCCACCGACAGGTTCAACCGTATCGTCAGCAGGTTGTCGGGGTTGAAGCCCAGGTCAACGTGCAGCAGGTTATACATTGAACGCACCAACAACCCGGCCCCGACCAGCAGCACAAGCGACAGACTGACTTCCGCGACCAGCAACGCCTTTCGCATTCCTTCGCGGCCAACTCCTGTTGTCCGGCGCCCTCCCTCCTTAAGCGCCGTTTGTAGATCAGCCTTGGACGATTGCATCGCAGGCAAGAGCCCGCACAGCAAGCTGGTCAAGGCTGCGATACCCAAAGTGAATAGCAACACGGTTTTGTCCAAGCTGACGCGGCTGAGCTGTGGAATATCCGGCGGAGCCAGTGTGATCAAACCTTTCAACATCCAGCTTCCAACCAGTAACCCGCACGCGCCGCCCAAGGTGGCAATCAATAAACTCTCGGTGAGCAATTGCCGGACGATGCGCAAGCGCCCCGCTCCCAGCGCGAGCCGTACCGCCAGTTCCTTTTGCCGTTCAGCCGCGCGCACCAACAGGAGATTCGCGACATTGATGCAGGCAATGAGCAGGATGAATCCGACTGCGGCCAACAAGACCCAGAGCGTTTTCCGCAGGTTTTCCGACATCACGTTCTGCAAACGATCAGCCTGCGCGCTTTTACCCTCATTGACCTTGGGGTATTCCTGAGCCAGTTGCTGTCCGAGCGTCGCCATCTCGGTGTTCGCCTGCTCGACAGTCACGCCCGGCTTGAGACGCGCCACTGCATGAAGGGTAAAGCTGCTCCCTCGATCTGCCAGGCCGGATTGTGGGTCGAGGAAGAGTTCGATGGGCACATAAACATCCGCCTTCGCAAAATACTCGAACCCCGGAGGCATCACGCCAATCACCGTGTACGAATTGTCATCCAACACTATCG
>DATMZQ010000169.1:0-6413 GCA_035573615.1 Burkholderiales bacterium
GCTGATCGATCCCGAGACCACGACGACCTGGAAGGACGGCAAAGTCCAGCCGGTCGGTGCAGATTCATCGTTGAGCACCTGGCAAGAAGACCAGTGGAAAATCGGCGGCGGCACCACGTGGGGTTGGTACAGCTACGACAAGGCACTGAATCTGGTTTATTACGGCTCGGGCAATCCGAGTACGTGGAACCCGGCGCAGCGTCCCGGAGACAACAAATGGTCGATGTCGATCTGGGCGCGTGATGTGGATACCGGCAAGGTGAAGTGGGTTTATCAGATGACGCCGTACGACGAGTGGGATTTCGACGGCATCAACGAAATGATCCTCGCCGACATCCCCGTCAAGGGCAAGCAAACCAAGGCGCTGGTGCATTTTGATCGCAACGGGTTCGGTTACACCCTTGATCGCACCAACGGCGCATTGCTCGTCGCACAGAAATATGATCCGGCAGTGAATTGGGCAACGCACGTTGATATGAAATCCGGTCGCCCACAGGTCGTTTCCCGGTATTCGACGGCACAGAACGGCCCGGACAAGAATACCAAAGGCGTTTGTCCCGCGGCGCTCGGTTCCAAGGATCAGCAACCCGCATCCTTCGACCCGAGTACGGGTTTGTTCTATGTGCCGACGAACCACGTCTGCATGGACTACGAACCGTTTGCGGTTGAATACGTAGCCGGGCAACCCTATGTCGGCGCGACGCTCGCGATGTACCCGGCGCCGGGCGGCAAAAACATGGGCAACTTCATCACGTGGGACGCCGGGCAAGGCAAGATCGTGCAAAGCCATCCCGAAAAATTTTCGGTCTGGAGCGGTGCGTTGACCACCGCCGGTGGAATCGCGTGCTATGGCACCCTGGAGGGTTACCTGAAATGCGTGGATGCGAAAAATATCAACAAGGAACTGTATAAGTTCAAAACGCCGTCCGGCATCATCGGTAACGTGTTCACCTATCAGCACAAGGGCAAGCAGTACATCGGCGTTTATTCTGGCATTGGCGGGTGGGCCGGCATCGGCCTCGCAGCCGGTCTGGAAAAGGATGCCGACGGCCTTGGCGCCGTAGGTGGCTACAAGGAGTTGTCAAACTATACCGATCTCGGTGGTTCGCTGACGGTATTTGCGCTGCCTTCGACGAAATAAACCGAAGCGGCACATCGTGCGTTATTGGAGGCGTCCCGGCCGGTGGGCAGGGGCGCCTTCTTATTCCCTGAACCGGAGCCGGAAATGAAGTGTTTGAGCTACGCGGTTACTGCATTGCTGTTGTATTCCGGCGTTTCATGCCTCGCCGATGAACCGCTTTACAAGGTGCAGGATGGCTACAAGGTGGACGCCGAAACGATGAAGGGATTCAAGACATGGCGCGCGGCCGCGTGTGACCGCTGCCACGGCGCCAACCAGCAAGGTCTCGTTGGACCCTCACTGATCGAACGTCTGAAGACGTTGTCTAAAGAAGACTTCGTGAAGACGGTTACCGAGGGCCGCCTGGAAAAAGGCATGCCGAGCTTCAAGACCAGCAAAATGGTGATGTCCAATATCGATCATCTCTACGCCTATCTGAAAGGACGTTCTGACGGTGCAATCACGCGTTCAAAGGTCGAACCGATTGAATAGCCAGGTCGCCGCTGCGCTATTGGTCCTCACGCTTGCGGCGATTGCGTGGACAGTGGCGGCCGAGGAAGAGCCGTTCGAGAAGCCGCGCGCGCTGCGGGTTTGCGACGATCCGAATAATCTCCCGTTCTCCAACGACAAGGGCGAAGGTTTCGAGAACAAGATTGCTGAAATCCTGGCGCGCAAGCTGGACTTGCCGTTGGAGGTTTTTCATTATCCCGAACGCATCAACATCGTCAGAAACACCATTCGCTACAAGCTGCCAAATGAATCCGATTACCGCTGCGATTTGCTGACGGGTGTGCCCTCGGATTGGACCGCAGTCGCGGCGACGAAGCCGTATTTTCGCTCGACTTATGTGCTGGTGTATGCAAAAGGCGGCCCCATTGATGTTGGCAGCGTCGAGCAGTTCCTGAAGCTCGACAAAGCAACGCTCAAACGGCTGAAGATTGGCGTCTATGAACGCACGCCAGCCGTCGACTGGATGAAAAAACATGATCTTCTGGATCAGGCCGTGCCGTACCGGCTGCTGAATGCCGATCCCAGTCACTATCCCGGGAAAATTATTGATGACGATCTTGCCAAAGGCAAGGTGGACGCGGTCATCGTGTGGGGACCCATCGGTGGCTATTTCGCGGGGCGCGTCAGGTCCCCGGAGCTTGTCGTATTGCCCCTTAAACCGGAGCCGGGTATTCGTCTTGATTTCAGTATATCGATGGGCATGCGCCAGGGAGAAAACGCCTGGCGTGCAATGATCCAGAAGGCGCTCGACGATAGTCGTGACGAGATCAACAAGATCCTTAGCGAGTACAACGTTCCGGTCGTGGACGACAAGGGTCAAATATCGCGCTAGCAAGCGCCGACAGCTGATCCGGACTTCGTACTATGCCTGCCGCAATTTCAGAGGTACAGCAATGAGCAGAAAGCAACAGCTGCTGGTCCTGACACTCGTGTCCGCTGCCTGGCCGGCCATTGCGAACGATTTCCCTACTGTCGAGCGCGTAGAGTTTGTGCTTGAATGCATGCGCAACCACAAAGGCGGCGAATTTGAGTTGCTAAACAAGTGTTCGTGTGCAATAGATCGCCTTGCAGAGAAATACACACACGACGATTTCGTCGAAGCGCAGACCATGGCCAAGGCAGTCACGATTGCGGGCGAGCGCGGGTCCACATTGCGCGACAACGAGGAAGCACAGAAGGCGGCCCGGCAATACCGCGCAGATATCAAAGATGCTGCGAATGCCTGTTTCCTGCACTGACAGCAAGCCTAGCTGGCGGCGCTTTGTGCTCATGCTTGCCCTGTCGTTTGGAGCTGGAGTGGCGCCTGCGGCCGATGACAGCGCCAATCCCGATACGCAAATCTGGCGCAACGTGCGCGCTGATCTGTTCGGCGAGCGAGCAATCAAGGATGACAGCGCCACCGGGCGGATACGTCTGGAACTGCCGGCTCGCGCCGCCGATGCGGCAGTCGTTCCATTGGCGGTTCGCATCACGCCAAGGCCGGGCGAAGCGCGGCCAAACAAAATATACCTGATCATCGATCGCAACCCCTCACCCATCGCCGGGATTTTCGAATTCGGCAAGGGCAGCGGAAGTACTGACCTAGAAACACGGGTCAGGATCGAAGAATACACTTGGGTTCGTGTCATCGCTGAGGCGGCGGATGGCTCGCTGTTGGCGACGCAGCGGTTCATCAAGGCGGCCGGGGGCTGTTCGGCTCCCGCTGGCAAGTCACTCGCCGAGCGACTGGCGGGGATGGGGCAAATGAAATGGCGCATCGACCCTCCAGCTGACCCGTCCTCGCCGGCAACGGTTCAGCTCATGATCCGTCATCCGAACAATTCCGGGCTGGCGATGGACCAGTTGACGCGGCTGTACGATCCGCCTTATTACGTACGGAATGTACGCGTCACGCGGGGTAACGAGCTGGTCGTTGCGGCCGATGTGGATTTTTCAATCAGCGAGAATCCGGCTTTTCGCTTCACTGTGATGCCAGGTCCTGTTGGTCCCCTGCATGCGCTTGTAATCGATTCCAACGAACAGGTGTTCGAAAGCTCGGCGCCTTAAAGCGCAATGGGTTGCGAAAGGTCTTCGCCGGGCAAGATTGCGTCCAGCAGGCTCCTCAGCTGGTCAGCCGTCGCGGGATGCAGTGCGCCTCCAGGATGGCGCACCTTGGCCGACTCGAGCACGCCACGCAACCGGAAGATTTCCTTACGCACCGCTACCCCCGGTTGTTGTTCGAACACAATCAGCGGCAAAAAGCGCGTGTAGAGCTTGCGCACTTTTTTCCAGTCGCCGGTGCGCGCTGATTTCACCATGGCGGTTAATACTTCGGGGAAAGCGAAGCCAGTGTTGAATCCTCGGGATCCGGCTTCCAGATCGAACAATCCGTACAGCGCACCGAGCCCCGTCAGCACCGGCACCTTGCGCTCCTGCATCCCTGCAGCAAGCGCGCGTATCTTCGGCGCGGTCGGGACGGCTTCTTCCTTGATGCTCGCGACGCGAGGCACTTCCCGGATGATGCGAAGCAAAAGTGGCGCGGTCATATGCACCTGCGTCGAAGCCGGGTGATCCTGCACGACGATCGGAATCTGCACCCCATCGGCAATCGTCCGGTAATACTCCACTATGCGATCGTCGTTTGGGACCGGCTCGGCGTGCGGCGTGACCATTATGGCTCGCGCGCCAAGATTCTCCGCCATTTGCGAAAGGTCGCGCGCTGCCCGCGTGCCACTATGGCTGGTACCAACAATCACCGGCATGGAACCGGCGGCCGACACGGCGGTCCGGATCAGGGTTTCGCGTTCGCCGTCCATCAAACGATTGGCTTCGCCCAGTACGCCGAGGATGGTAATGCCTTCCACGTCGAGCTTGGCCATGAACCGGACCAGCCGGTCCAAAGACTCCAGATCGAGATTTTCGTTGCCATCGAACGGCGTGGCCAAGATCGGATACACGCCTTCGAAACTCAATGGTGTCATGCGGATTCTCCAGGGAGCGCGCATTGTCAGCCGCCCGCTGAAGGGTGTCAAAGAGCGGTTACAATCGCGCGTCGGTTCAAAACAATATCGGGAGAACACCATGGAGATGCCGGTCAATCAGCTCAAGCGTGCATTGCGCGCGGGCCGCACGCAAACCGGTTGCTGGTTGAGCCTCGCAAGCCATGTGTCTGCCGAAATTTGCGCCTCTGCCGGTTTTGACTGGGTACTCGTGGATACCGAGCATGCCCCTGCCGATCTGCAGAATGTTCATCACCAATTGCACGCTATCGCGGCCTACCCGGTGTCGGCATTGGTGCGTGCCTACTGGAATGACACAGTGCTGATCAAACGCTTGCTGGACATTGGCGTGCAGTCCCTGCTTCTGCCCTACGTGCAGAACGAGGAAGAGGCTAAGCGAGCAGTGGCCGCGGTGCGCTACCCTCCAAAGGGCATACGTGGGGTTTCGGCAAATTCTCGTGCCAACCGCTTTGGCCGCGTTAAGGATTACTTCTCGCATGCGAACGAGGAAATATGTCTGATGGTGCAGGTAGAAACTCGCGCGGCCGTATCGGAGATAGAAAAGATGGCGGCGATCGACGGCATAGACGGAATTTTCATCGGCCCGCAGGACCTTGCTGCTGATTTCGGCCATCTTGGCAATCCGGGGCATCCAGAAGTACAGGCCGCGATGGCCGATGCGCTAACGCGCATCAAAAAGACGGGCAAGGTTGCAGGCATCCTGGCTTTTGCAGAACCAGACGCCCGGCGCTGGATTGAACATGGCGCCCAATTCGTGGCAATTACCTCCGACCAGTTTTTGCTGGTGCGCGAAAGCGCGGCTATTGCCTCGCGCTTCAAAACCTAACGCTGGTATTGCCGTTTTTCTTCGATGCTATCGACCATGTAACGGATGCCACGCAACCATGATCTGTCGGAATTGCTGCGCAAATCCACGGATTTGGTATAGAGCGTGTTCCCGGATGCCACGTCCTTTACTTCGATGTTGACGTTAAGAATCAGGTTACTGACTTTCTGCACCCAGCCTAGAACAACCACGTCGGCCTGCAATGCACGGCCGATGTCGATTTCGCAACCGTTACACTGGCGCAGGTCATGCAGCGACTTTTCTTCCGCAATCAGTTTCGCGGCCGGCGCATTATCAACAACCTGGTACAAGCCGCGCTGCTGGAATTCATTGCGCAAGGCTTCGTCGATCAAAAGCAGGCGTTGCTGTAGTGCCGATCGGGACTCGGCTGTCTCGTAGTCGCGCATTTCATTGATCAGTTCGAAGTCCATGACTGCAGCGCGCTTCGGCGCCGGCGATCCCGACTCCCGGGCTTGCGATTGGGCCCCGCAGAATAAACACAACCAAAACCCAATTGCGATGAATAGCAGTCGGCTCATCGGCTGGAGCCGGTCGTTAGAATCGGGTCGATCTTAAGGTCGCGCAGGATACGATCGGCAATCGCATCTGGAGTTTCGATAACACTGACGACCACTGCGTCCCGTGGTTCTTCCAGCGCGGCAAACTGCGATTCAAGCAGTCCCGCTTTCATGTAATGGTTCTTGCGTGCTTCCAGGCGACCGCGGATCAGGTCGAACTCACCTTTCAGGTAGACCCAGTGAAGATTCCGGCAACCGTCGGCAAGGCGGTCGCGATATTTCTGTTTTAATGCCGAACATGCCAGCAGGATGCTTTGATTTGCCGCTTGCTTCTCCAGCAGCATGGCGTTCATGCTGTCCAGCCACGGCCATCGGTCCGCGTCTTGCAGGGCAATGCCGTTGCGCATCTTTTCGATATTTTGCGCCGAGTGGAATTCATC
>DATMZQ010000170.1:0-6290 GCA_035573615.1 Burkholderiales bacterium
GAGCGCGTCGTCGACCATCAGGACGCGCGGACGGATAGGACCGGCGGCGGGTGTGAGCATTATTCCTTCACCACGTAGGTATGGAACTTGATGCGCCCGTCGATCCGCTCCTGGTACACGCCCTGCACTTCGTAATTGAAACCGGGAAAGCGGTTGAACGACTCCTGAAAGGCAAGAAAATAATCGAGCATAGGCTGCGCTTTTGCGTCCCATCGTTCGCCGGGCACGACCACGCCAATGCCGGGCGGATAAATCAGCGCCAAGGTCGCGGAAATGCGGCCCCTGATCTGATCCAGTGGAATGTAGTCCACATCGTTTGCGACCAGTGCGGCATAAGCGTCTTCCGACGACATCGCGAGTTCGGGAAAACTCGATGCGCGGAAGCATTGCCGCTGCAATTCCTTGACATTGGCCTTGCGATAGAAATCGTGCATTTCCTTGCAGACCTGTCGCAGCGTATAACCGGCGTAGCGCTCCCCGTGCGCCGCATAGAGCGTCGGCAGCACTTCGGCGATCGGTGCGTCGCGGTCCCACAAGTTCTTGAACTTCACCAGCTTCGCGACCAGGGTGTTCATCTTGCTTTCGTCTTCCGCCGGGGTCATCAGGAACAGGATGCTGTTCAGATCACATTTTTCCGGAACGACCCTCTCCTCGCGCAGGTAATTGGCGACCACCGTGGCGGGGACACCCCAGTTCAGATAGTCACCAGACCTGCGATCGATTCCCGGTGTGAGCAGTGCAAGCTTGTTGGGGTCCACCATCGCGTATTCGTCGCCGTAGCCCGCGTAACCGTGCCATTTGCTTTTGGGATGGAAGTTCCAGCACTGCTGCTCGCGTTTGATAACTTCCGTGGGCAATTCTTCCCATGCGACATCGGTTGCATCCTTGGCGAATTTCGAGTTGCGCAGTGTCACGACGTCCGGAACGAAAGGATCGAAGAACCATTGCTCCTCGCTGGTCCGGCCGGTGCGCGCGTAATAGCGGCCGAACTCGCGCAGCTTCTTGCGGGTTTCGATCCCGAGTTCGATGCAGCGGTCCCACAACATCTCGCCTGCCTTGCCATCGTGGATCTTGGCGTTCACGTCGAGGGACGCAAACAGCGGATAGAAAGGCGACGTCGAAGCATTCATCAGGAACGATTCGTTGAAGCGCTTGTGCTCGACGTAGCGCTTCTGGCCACGGATATGGATGTCGCGTTTGTGAATCTGCGAGGCCTGCGAAAAACCAGCGCCTTGTTTGTGCACCGATTGTGTGGAAAACAGTCCTGGCATTTGCGGCGACAGGTTCTGGATGCGCATCGGGCTATGGTCTTCGAACAGCGGATGGAACGCGTTGTATCCGATCCAGGCCTCGTCCCACAGCACGTAATCGCACAGATGTCCGATTTTCTCCATCACCTTGCGCACGTTATAGATTGTCCCGTCGTAGGTGGCCAGCTGGATGCAGGCCAGCCTGAACGGGCGTTCGCCCTTGTGGCGCTCCTTGTCCTTGATGAGCGGATTCGCCCGGATTTGCTCGCGCAGATAAGCTTCGTCCCATGCGCTCCAGTCGACTGCCCCGATCATGCCGAATGGGTTGCGTGCCGTAGGCAGGAAGATTGGAATCGCGCCCGCCTGAACCAGTGCACCCTGGTGCAATGACTTGTGATTGTTGCGGTCGAACAGCACCAGGTCGCCCCGGCGCAACACCGCATTGGTAACTACTTTGTTCGATGTACTCGTGCCGTTCAGCACGAAATAGGTCTTGTCCGCGCCGAACACTTTCGCGGCGTAGCGCTGCGCTTCTACGGCGGGGCCCTCATGGATCAGCAGATCGCCAAGATCGACGTCGGCATTGCACAGATCGTTGCGGAACACGCTTTCGCCGAAATGCTTGAAGAACAGCTGCCCGGCCGGAGACTTGCTGTAGAACTGGCCGCCTTGATGGCCGGGGCAGTCGAACGCGATGTTTGCTTCCCCGTCATAGGCCACCAGCCCGCCGAAAAACGGCGGCAGCAGGCCTTTGCCGTATTTGACCAGGCTTGCCACAACCTGCTTCGCGTAAAACGCAGGTGTCTGCTGGCCGAGGTAAATATAGCCGTCGACTTCGCCAAGATTGCCGAGGACGGCAAGATCAGAGATGCGATGAGAATTCGCCAGGGCCCATAGCGGCGTGGCGAAACCAATGTTGCGCACCGATTGCGCGAGCTTGCGCGCAGGTTCACGGCGGTCTCCATCCACGAGTGCAATGTACGCACCGACCGCGGCATCTTCGGAAACATCCCGCTCGAAACTGTCGGTAACCTCAATCTGAAAATTGTCGGCGGCGATAAGCTCGAGAAGCTGCCTGGTCTGGGGATCGTTCTTGTCTACGATCGCCACCACTTTGAGCAGTTTGTGGAAGGGGACCGGTATTGTGGGCGATTTGACTGAGCGTGGAATCATCGGCGCGCTCCTCCGCGCTTGCGCGGCGCTGGTTGTGCCTTCGCATCCTTTCTCAGGCATTGCATATACAGGCGCCCTTCCTTGTTCTCGACGCCGTGCGTGTCGTGTCCAAATCCGGGAAAGCGCGCATCCCAGCCCTGCAATGCACGCAGGTAGCTCAGATACGGACCATCTGCTGCACCGGCACTCTCGCCGGGCATCAGCATCGGAATGCCAGGCGGATACGGCACCACACTGGTGGCCAATACCCGGTCGGCCATGTCTTCGAGTGCCACGTGCTCGATGTTGTCCAGTACCAATTCGCGATACGCGTCGGCAGGCGTCAGGCGCGGCGTCGGCAGCGTCGAGAATGCCTGCGCAAGCCAGTGTGTCTGCCGGGCGCTTTTCAATTGCTCGAACATTTCGGTGGCGAGGTCGCGCAATCCCATGGCGCCGTAGCGGGCCGGATGCGAAGCGCACAAGCGCGGAATCGCCAGTTCGAGCGGCAGGTTCGCATCGTAGTCGCGTTTGAAATCGAGCAGCGCGGTAACCAGCGTGCCCCACTTGCCTTTGGTGATGCCGAAGGAGAACAGGAACAACACCGTGAAATCGGTTGTCTTCTCGACCTGAATGCCGTGCCGGTCGAGGTACGCGGTAATCAGCGTTGCCGGAATGCCGAACGTTTCAAACTTGCCGTTTCTGCCAACCCCCGGCGTGACGATCGACACCTTTACCGGATCCAGCATGCAGTAATCGTCGGGAAGGGAATCGAATCCGTGCCAGTCGTCGCCCGGATGCATCACCCATGCGTTTGGCTCGCTTGCCAGCAGTTCGGGCGGCGCTTCGTGGAATGCAACGCGCTTGCGATTACCCGGGAGCGCAACCTCATCGGCATTCCAGGTGTTGAAGAACCACTCCTTCTTTTTCGCAAAATGCGCGTGGATGCGGCCCATCGTCTGCCGGAACGCGACCGCCTCCTGGATCGACTCGTTAGTCAGCGTCAATCCGCCCTGGCCATCCATCATCGCCGACGTAATGTCGTTTGACGCGATGATCGTATACAGCGGGGAGGTCGAGGCATGCATCATGAAGGCCTCGTTGAAGCGCGCATGCGAAATCGGACTGCGCCCGTCGCGGATGTGCAGATACGAGGCTTGCGATAATGCCGCAAGCAGTTTGTGCGTGGAGTGCGTGGCGAACACCGTCGGTCCCGTATGGTCGGCAGGCGCTCCGCGCATGCCGAAGCGATCGCGATAGATCGGGTTGAAGCGCGCGTAGCCGTACCATGCTTCGTCCCAGTGGACGCGATCGACGCTGTCGCCGAGTAACTCCTCGACCGCCACCGCGTTATAGCAAAGACCGTCATAAGTCGAGTTCGTCACCACGCTATAGACCGGCTTCGGATCGACGCCTTCGTGGACTAGCGGATTGGACGCGATCGCTTTCTTCAGCGAGGCCTTCGTAAACTGGTCCGGGTGGATCGGGCCGATGATGCCCCAGCGATTGCGCAGCGGCACGTAATACGTCGGGATCGCACCGGTCATGGTGAGCCCGTGCTCGATCGACTTGTGGCAGTTGCGATCGCACAGCGCGATCTGGTCGCGCGCCACGGCGGCCATGAAGATGATGCGGTTCGAGGTCGAGGTGCCGTTCGTTACGCAATACGTACGATGCGCGCCGAACACGCGCGCGGCGTACTTCTCGGATTCACCGATCGGGCCGGTGTGATCGAGCAGCGAGCCCAGATCCCCGACGCTGATGGAAAGGTCGGATCGGAACAGATTTTCACCGAAGTAGTCATAGAACACGCGGCCTGCCGGCGACTTCAGGAATGCCGTGCCGCCCGTATGCCCCGGTGTGTGCCACGAATATTCATGCACGCGTGCAAAACGTCCGAGCGCCGCCGCGAATGGCGGCAACATTTCCTCGATGTAGCGCCGCGCTGCAGCTTCAACGCGGCCGCTGACGAACGCCGCCGTATCCTCGAGCGTCCAGATGAATTCATCGACCTGCTGAATCACTTCGACCGGCAGCCGTGCCGAATCCCTGCGCTCGGCCATCAGGAAAATCGGAATACGCGCATTGCGGCCGCGAATGTAGTTCAGGACCCCTTTGGCTTTCTCGTGGGTCTTCTCATCATCATCACCGAGCGTCCAGTCCATCAGCACGCAGTGTATGGCGGCATCGGAAGTGACGACCGTCATGCCATCAGCCGCCGAAGCGGCTTGCACGACCTCGAGATTGCGCACTTCAAGGCCGCTCACCAGCCCGCGCGCTGCGCGGCCCTCGGCCGTGTCTTGCGTCAGTTCATCGTCGATGACGAGGACGCGTACGCGTAGCGGAGCAAATTTGCCTTCAAGCATAGTCGATGACCTCAGTATTTTTACCGGCCGCCACGCAGCGGCCGAATGGCAGCCGCTAGAACGTATACTTGGTGGAGAACTGGATGCGATTGTCGGTGCCGGACGAGCCGTCCTTGTCTTCGCGCTTGCCCCACAACAGTTCCGCACCGGTTGTCACATTCTTTACCGGATAGAACAGCACGTTGGCAGAGGCATAGCTGCCTTTCTTGAACGCGTTGCCGAGCTGCCCGTCGGTATTGTCCTGAACGTGCTGGCTGACGCCGGCCGAGCTGCTCCAGCGCTCGTTCCAGTAGTGGTCGTAGTAAACAAACCATCCAACGGTCTTGACCGTTTCCGCCTGCAAGCTGGCACTCGGCGCCAGATCGACGCCGCCATCGTTCATGTAACTCGCGATGCCGCGGCCGACGACGAGCTGGCCAACGACGCGGTCTTTTCCAAACGTGTTCACAGCCGTGCTCAAGTTCAAACCATAGCCGGTTTCCTGCCCGGAAGGTTCCGATCCGGGATTGGAAGGCGTTTCAAAGCTGACCAGGCGCAGCAGTCCGGCCGCCTGCACATGGCCCCAGCCGCGGTCGAGGCGCACGCTGGCAGCGAGATCCGGATAACGATTGCGGCCCGTGATGCCTGATGCCAGCGCCGGGTCGACATCCGATACTTTGCCGGTATCGATCGCCGAATTTGGTGCCTCAAGAGACACTGCCACGGTCATGCCGTCACGCTTGATAGGCGTGATGCGCAGCTGCGGATTGCGGATGAATACCATCCCGCTCGGCCCCCAATAGTCGATGGTGTTTGGAAAAGTGTCGATGTCCATGAACACCGTGTAGTACTGCCCCGCACCGAACATGCCCAACTGTCCCCATGCATTGAGCACGCGCGCCTCGGTATTGCCGCCGCCGCTGCTGAACAAATCGAAATCCAGCTCGGTCGTCAATTCACCCGACGAGGTCGGGATGTATGCCTTGAATCCGAGCTTCGATTGCCGGATGCTCATGATCGTCTCGCCGTTCTTGCCGCAACCCGCGTCACCGGGACAGTGCACCGGAATCGTGGAGGGCCGCAATGTCGCGTTCCAGTTCGGGTCGACGCGCTTGAAGTCGTAAATCGCGTCCAGCATGATCTGTCCGTATATTTCAATACGCGCCTTGGACGGATCCGGCGCGCCCTCCTCAGGTGTTGCGCCGGGTGAAACTACGGGCGCACCCGCCGCGTTCTGGCCTGCAGGCGAGGTTTGCTTCTGCTGTTCAAGTGCTTTGACGCGGTTTTGCAGATCCTGGATTGTTTTTGCAGAGTCTTCAGTTTGGGCTTGCGCACCGCCACTCACTAGAAATGCGATTGCAAACAATACCGCGCGTTGTTTCATAGTTATTTTTTCTCCCCCAAAATTGACTCACCCGTTCGCGGGCGGATGCTGCGGGCGTTGGCGCCCGGAGCATCATTATGTGCGGCGAATTATTTCTAAAGCATGACTTCAGGTATTGACTTCAAGTAGTCGGCCATGCTGAACAACGCGATCAATTCTAGC
>DATMZQ010000171.1:0-7091 GCA_035573615.1 Burkholderiales bacterium
GCCGCGCGCAACGTCGCTTCTCTGTATGGCCGCTTTCCGGTGGCTTCCCTCCAGGTCGTGGTGTCACCTACGCCACGTGGCCGGGGTCCGGTACCGTGGGCCTATGTTTCGCGCGGCGGTGGCCCGGCCGTGCATTTGTTCATCAATCCGGCGCGCACGCCTGCAGAGTTCGAGCGCGATTGGAGCCTGACCCACGAAATGGCGCACTTGTTCCTGCCCTACGTGGATGCGCGTGATGCGTGGTTATTCGAGGGTCTGCCGACTTACTTGCAGAACGTGTTGATGGCGCGTGGCGGTGCGATCAGCGTTGAAGAGGCGTGGCGGCGCATGCACGCCGGGTTCGAGCGGGGGGCACGTACGGCGCCTGATGTCAGCTTCGCGCGCGCGAATGAGCGCATCGGTCAGGGCAACATCTATTTACGGGTTTACTGGGGCGGCGCGGCAATGATGCTCGCCGCCGACCTGCAGTTGCGGGCTCAGACGGGTGGCAAGCAGTCACTCGCTACCGCCCTGGAGCAATTGTCCCGCTGTTGCCTCGGAGACAATCGGCGCTGGGGTGCGCAAGAGATCATTGAACGGCTCGATCGCCTTTCCGGGACAACAGTATTCACGGATATTGTGCGCGCTCAATTT
Source organism: Burkholderiales bacterium (assembly GCA_035573615.1). Lineage (GTDB taxonomy): Bacteria > Pseudomonadota > Gammaproteobacteria > Burkholderiales > JACQAP01 > JACQAP01. The sequence goes on from DATMZQ010000171.1 coordinate 634, forward strand.
GCTGCCAACGGATATCCGGACTATGCGGACATCTTGAGCCGCGCCGGCGTAAAAGTGGAGGGTGATCATGTGGAATTGGACGCTTCAGCGCCGCTCGCGGCGGAGCGCGAAGCACTGATGCACGCCGCGCACTAAACCAGAATCGTGCCTCCGGCCGATTCGATTATCATGACCGGCTTTCGCCGACTGCCTTATGAACCCTGAAGAACTGTGTTTTTTGCCGGCTCACGAACTGGCGCACCTGATACGTTCCCGTGAATTGTCGGCGGCAGAAGTCATGGACGCGCATATCGCTCAAATCGAGCGGGTGAACCCGGCCGTCAATGCAATTGTGACTTTCCTGCCCGAGCGGGCGCAAGAAAGTGCGCGAGCCGTGGATGCGGCGCTGAAGCGTGGCCAAGAGCCCGGTCCGTTGGCCGGCCTGCCAGTCGCGCACAAGGATTTGACGCCGACCAAAGGCATACGGACTACATTTGGTTCGCCGATCTTCAAGGACTTCGTGCCGGATGCGGATGCGCTGATTGTCGAACGGCAGAGAGCGGCCGGAGCTATTACGGTGGGGAAAACCAATACGCCTGAATTCGGGGCCGGCTCGCAGACGTTCAATCCGGTGTTTGGCCCGACGCGCAATCCTTACGATCTTGGCAAGACATGTGGCGGTAGCAGTGGCGGGGCAGCTGCAGCCCTGGCCAGCGGCATGCTGCCACTAGCCGATGGCTCGGATTTGGGTGGCAGCCTGCGCAATCCCGCCAGTTTTTGCAACGTGGTTGGGCTGCGTCCCTCGTCCGGTCGCGTTCCGCACTGGCCGAGCGTTTCAGCGTGGTTCAGCCTCGCGGTCGTCGGACCGATGGCGCGCACTGTTCAGGATATCGCGTTGTTCATGGCATCCATTGCCGGGCCGGACGCGCGCTCGCCAATTTCCTTGCAGGATCCCGCAGCCCTGTTTTCGCGCCCGCTCGAACGCGACTTCAAGGATGTGCGAATTGCCTGGAGTACCGATCTGGGCGGGCTGCCGATGGAACCTGAGGTCATCCGCGTCATGCAATCCCAGCGCCAGACCTTTGCAGATCTGGGTTGCATCGTCGAAGAGGCAACTCCGGATTTGCGCGATGCGCATGAAATCTTCAGCGTCTTGCGCGCCTGGAACTTTTACCTTTCCTACGGCGAGCTGTTCAAAACCAAGCGTGCCTTGATGAAAGACACGGTGATCTGGAATATCGAGCAAGGCGCGCGCTTGACCGGTCCCGAAGTCGGCACTGCTGAAGTCAAGCGCACGGAATTATTTCACCGCATGCGCCAGTTCATGAAAAAATATGATTTTCTGGTTGCACCGGTGGCGCAAGTTCTGCCGTTCGCCGTGGACATTCCTTATCCCAACCGGATCGGGGACGTGGCGCTCGACACTTATATCGACTGGATGCGCTCGTGTTACTACGTTACCGTGACGGGCGCGCCCGCGCTTTCGGTTCCTTGCGGGTTCAGCAGCAGTGGACTGCCGGTCGGGCTGCAGATCGTCGGGCGTTATCAGGATGATTTTGGAGTACTGCAATTAGGCGCTGCCTTCGAGCAGGCCACAGGCTGCTGGAAGCGGCGGCCCGCGATCGGACAGAACAACCCGGAGCTTCGGACGCTAAACCATGCACTCAAGATTTGACCCGCTTTGGCGGTTCACGACCCTCCTCGTGATTGCGGCCCTCGTTATTCCTGCCAAAGCTCAGACAACGCCCAAACCGGCTCCTTCGGCGCGCAAGGATAGGGTTTTCCTGAAGGACATTGAAGGTATCTGGATCAACGAAGCCTACCTTGGCGCGCTGGCTGCGCTGAAAAGTCCGCACGCGGCAGCAAAGAAGACGCCCCCGCTTGTCATTGCCATCCGGCGCGAAGGCGCTGCTTATCCGATTGTGATAACGGATTTTCAGAAGGCTTCGCTGCAGGCGGTGCTTGATATCGAGCCCGATGGCAAGCCGAACGCCTATCGGCTGGTCGTCGCTGCGGATGACAAGCCGACGTCGAGCAACGAAGTCAAATACATTCGTTTCGAAGCCGTGAAGAACGGTCAGGGAAAATTCGACCGGCTGCATGTTGCCGAGCCGGACTTCATGAAAGGCAGGTGGGCGGATTACGTTCCTATTGCCGGTGAATTGAGCCCGCAGCTGAACCGGTTTGTCATTGCCGGGAAGTATCGCGACGACAAGGGACAACCGTGGGAATTCACGGAATCGGGGGATGCAACATGGCCACAGCAGAAGTTCAATTACGAGTTATCGCTAAACGACCCGGGTGCCAGCTGCGATTATCTGCAAAGCGAGAGCACTGCAGCAGAGCCGCAGAAAAACAGTGTCGAGCAGGATAAAAAGCGCTACGGTTATGCTTGGAAAGCGGGCAAGCTTTCCATCTTCCAGGCACGCCTGGCAGGCAAGAAAGTAGTTTGCGAGAGCAAACCACTGGCCGTGCTGACACCCCACTAGGGTCGAAGACGAATGCTGTGCCGAATGAGCAGGAAATCGTTCCGGTTCGATAAAAAATCCAAAGGGAGGAAACCATGAAACAGCTTTTGAGTCTGGTATCTTTTTGTTGTGCTTTAGCGGGTGTAATGAGTGCCGGAATGGCACGCGCGGAGGACTGCGGTGGGCCGGTAACCGCAGATGAAGCGCTCGCAGCGGAAGACGCCCGCTATGCGGCGCAGATGGGTGACGATTTCGGTGCCTTGCAAAAATTGATCGGCAATGACCTGGTCTACATTCACTCGTCGGCGGTGGTGGACAACAAGGCCAGCTACATCGAATCCATGAAATCCGGCACGGTAAAATATCGGGTCATGCGGCGCAGCGATGTGACAGTCCGCACTTATGGCTGTGTCGGGATTATCTCCGGGCTCGGCAATTTCGATGTGACAGTTAAAGGGCAGGACATGGCCGTGGAAATTCGTTTCCACAGTATCTGGGCCAAGCGCGACCGCGGCCTCGAATTCATTTCGTGGGAAGCGACCCGTACACCCCAGAAGCAGTAGCAGTCCTCAAGCGCGTTGAAATTCAGCGCGCATCCATTCGGCGGGGCTTGGACGAACAAGCCCCGCTTCTGTTTTCGGCGTCTCGTAATCAAGTGGTGATCAACATGCAGTATCCTTTGACGATGTTTGATCCAATTCCTGGTGATGGCCAAGGTCGTTAACAAGAGAAAGCGCACGGAGAGCGTGCAGGAAGCCCTGGAGCAGGTCAGGGAACTGCTGCATAAGCACCGCATCGTCGAAAGCCTCGTCCACGAGCAGCAGATGCCGCGTCACGAGCTGGTCGAGTCGCTGGTCCACAAGCAAAATCTGGCGGAGCTGCAACGAAGGCTCGACAAGCTTCATCCAGCCGACGTCGCCTACATTCTCGAAGCATTGCCCCTTGAAGAGCGCCTGGTCATTTGGGATTTGGTCAAGGCGGAGCGCGACGGGGAAATTCTGCTTGAAGTGTCCGATGCAGTGCGCGAAACACTCATCGAGAACATGGACGCGCATGAGCTGGTGGCTGCTGCCGAGCAGCTCGATACGGACGAGATTGCAGATCTCGTTCCGGACCTGCCGCCGGATGTAGTCGATGATGTATTGCATTCGTTGTCCATCGAAGAGCGCGAGCAGTTACGTGCCGCGATGTCTTACCCTGAAGACGCGGTCGGTGCGTTGATGGACTTTGACATGGTTTCGGTCCGGGACGATGTGAGTCTTGAAGTGGTCCTGCGCTATTTGCGTCGCATGGATGAATTGCCCGACCATACCGACCAGGTGTTTGTGGTGGATCGGGACGATGTAATCAAGGGCGTTTTGCCAATCAATCGCATGATCGTGACGGATCCGGACGTGCTGGTGGGCTCCGTGATGAATACTGAGTTCATTACCCTGTCGCCAGACGACAAGGCGCAGCAAGCAGCGCAATCCTTCGAGCGCTATAACCTCGTCTCCGCTCCGGTTGTCGATCACGCCAACCGGCTGGTCGGGCGCGTCACCGTGGACGTCGTCGTGGATTTCATTCGCCAGCGCAATGAAGCAGAGCAACTCAGCCATGCCGGCTTGCTCGAGGAAGAAGATATTTTTGCTTCGGTGTGGAAAAGTGCGAAAAACCGCTGGTTGTGGCTGGCCGTAAATCTCGGCACGGCTTTTTTTGCTTCACGCGTCATCGGTGCGTTCGAAGGAACAATCGAAAGGCTGGTGGCATTGGCCACCCTGATGCCCATTGTCGCAGGCATTGCGGGCAACTCCGGCAACCAAACCACCACATTGATTATTCGTTCGCTGGCGCTCGGACAGGTGACGCCGGAAAACGCTCGTCGCTTGATTGGCAAGGAAGTGGCAATCAGCGTATTGAACGGTTTGGTTTGGGGAGGCGTGGCAGGGATGTTTGCCTATATGCTCTATCGCAGCGTGCCGCTCGGTCTGGTCATGATGAGCGCGATGCTGCTCAATTTGCTGGTGGGGGCCTCCGTTGGCATGTTGGTGCCCCTGCTCATGCAGCGGATGGGTCGGGATCCAGCCATTGGTTCCAGCGTGTTGCTGACCTTCACCACCGATAGCATGGGTTTTTTCATTTTCCTTGGCCTTGCCACTGTGTTTTTGATCTGACACATCCGTTTTTTCGGCCGGCTCGTATATCAGGCCTGCAACGCCAAACATATCGGAACTTGCGCTGTCCCATTGCATGCGAATACGGGACTGGCCGGATACATAGGAGCAACCATGCTGATTCGACCTCCGTCTGACATCAAACCTTCCGAAATCACTGACCATGCATCCTTTCTCGGTCGACGCGATTTCCTGCGTGCGGCAACAGGGTTGGGCGTGGCGGGGGGCCTGTACGGCGCGGGCCTGTGGATGCCCGGAGACGCACAAGCGGCTACCAAACTCGCTGGGGTCAGAAAAAGTACGTATAGCATCAGCGAAACGCTGACGCCGCTCGACGCCATCACGAGCTACAACAATTACTATGAATTTGGCACCGATAAAGCAGACCCTGCTGCCAACGCTGGCAAACTCAAAACCAGGCCGTGGCAAGTCGGGATTGAAGGAGAGGTCAAGAAGCCACGGGTGTACGACATCGAGGAGTTACAGAAGCTCGCGCCGCTGGAAGAGCGGGTCTACCGCATGCGCTGCGTCGAAGGCTGGTCCATGGTGATCCCCTGGGTCGGGTTTCCGCTGGCAGAACTGATCAAGCGGGTGGAGCCAACCGGGAATGCGAAGTTTGTCGAATTCGTGACGCTGCTCGATCCCGCTCAAATGCCGGGACAAAGCGTTCGTGTGCTGCAATGGCCCTATGTGGAGGGCCTGCGCATGGACGAAGCCATGCATCCGCTGACGCTACTGACGCTGGGACTTTATGGAGAAATGCTGCCAAACCAGAACGGCGCCCCGGTGCGCGTTGTCGTTCCCTGGAAATATGGCTTCAAGAGCGCCAAAGCCATCGTCAAAATCCGTTTTACCGAACGGCAACCGAAGACATCCTGGGAATTGGCCGGTCCGAGCGAGTATGGTTTTTATTCCAACGTCAATCCGCATGTCGACCATCCGCGCTGGAGCCAGGCGAAGGAACGTCGTATTGAAAAAACATCGGTCCTGGAGTCCCTGTTCGAGAAGAAACGTGACACCTTGATGTTCAACGGTTACGGCGATCAGGTCGCGCAACTCTATGCCGGAATGGATCTGAAGAAAAACTTCTGAATCAACCGCCGGTGAGTGCTTCTTTTGATCAATGCAACCTAAACCATCGCACATCATCTCCATCAAGACGGCCCTGTTCGTAGGTTGCCTTATCCCGCTGGGGCATTTGTTCTGGCAGGGTTTTCGCAATCATCTTGGTGCCAACCCGGTGGAATACATCACGCACTCCACCGGCTGGTGGGCGCTGACATTCATTTTGATTACGCTGAGCGTAACCCCATTGAGAAGATTGGCGAGCATGCCGTGGCTACTGCGCTTTCGGCGCCTGCTCGGGCTATTTGCATTTTTCTATGCCAGCCTGCACTTCGTGACTTATATCTGGCTGGACCAGTTCTGCAACTGGAGAGATATCGTTAAGGACATTGGCAAGCGGCCCTTCATCCTGTTGGGATTTACTGCATTTGTGCTGCTCATTCCTTTGGCGATGACGTCGACGAACGCAATGGTGAAGCGCCTTGGCGCCAAACGCTGGCAAGCACTTCATCGATCCATCTATGTGCTGTCGGCCGTGGCCGTGGCTCATTTTTGGTGGCTGGTAAAGAAAGATATTACCGAACCGTTTATGTTTGCTGTGGTGCTCGCGCTGCTATTGATCGTCAGGCTCCTGTATCTTCTAAAACAGCAGCGGTCAGCATCGCCTGCGGGGCGAACGCGCTCTCAAGCGGCGTGATCGGTGGTTCTAAAATCGCACTCAAGGTGTCAATCGCATGCTGGTCGGTGTGCCGAAGGAGATCAAAGATCATGAGTACCGTGTCGGGTTAACGCC
>DATMZQ010000172.1:0-3806 GCA_035573615.1 Burkholderiales bacterium
ATCAGCCCCCAAGCCAATCGCGTCATTAGTTCCGGACGCAACTTCAGTTGCGCTGGCGGAGCGTTGCCAGCAGCCAAGACGATGCCGGAACGTTCCCGCAGCTCATTGTACAAATTGAAGAACGCGCGTTGATTACCGGCATTCAGCGTTTCGACATCGTCCACCGCCAGTGCGCGCAATTGCGACGATGCAGGCATCGAATCGCCACGGGACACGCAAATACAAACCAGGCCGGACGCCTTCAGCGCCCCGATAGTGGCATGCAACAAATGCGACCGTCCGCTACCCGGGTCGCCCCACAAATAGATCGAACGCTCGACATTTCGTCCTGCGACAAGATTGCCAAGCAGGGTCACCAGTTCGGCATTGCGCCCGGGATAAAAATTTTCGAGGGCCGGTGCGGGAACCGGCGCAAGTGTCAGTGCGATTTGTTTCATCAGGACAGAATTCCACAGCCCGAACAAAACTGCAGCACCGATTCGAAAAGCGGCACCGAGGGCGCACCTACCAGGCGGGTGGGCACCGGTGGCGATGCACTATGAGACCATCCCTCCCCCGCGTTCAGATACCAAGCCAGATGCTCAGGAAATACGGTAGACATTTGGAGTAAAATTCGCCGCGCAATACCATACGACCGGCCTCAATCCGGATCTCACTCTATCCCGAAGAACTCGGCAACTCAACTTGAAGACTCCGGCTTTCAACTCGCTATCGTATCGTGACGCGGGCGTCGATATCGATGCTGGCGACGAACTAGTCGAAAATATAAAGCCTTTCGCCAGGCGCACACTTCGCGAAGGTGTTCTGGCAGGAATCGGCGGATTTGGCGCGCTGTTCGAAGTTCCGAAAAAATACCACGAACCGGTGCTGGTGTCCGGCACCGACGGCGTCGGTACCAAACTCAAACTGGCATTTCACCTCAACCGGCATGATACGGTTGGCATTGACCTGGTCGCGATGAGCGTAAACGATATTTTGGTGCAAGGTGCCGAACCGCTGTTCTTTTTGGATTACTTCGCCTGCGGAAAACTTGATGTTGCAACTGCCACGCAGGTGGTCAAAGGTATTGCTTTCGGTTGCGAGCAGGCTGGTTGCGCCCTCATCGGAGGGGAAACTGCGGAAATGCCGGGCATGTATCCAACCGGAGAATATGACCTGGCAGGATTCGCCGTTGGCGCCGTGGAGAAGACGAAAATCATAGATGGGAAGGATATTGCTGCGGGCGACACGGTACTCGGCCTGGCAAGCAGCGGAGCTCATTCGAACGGCTATTCACTTATACGCAGGATCATCGATGGCTCTGGCGTACGCCTGTCATCCGACTTTGGCGATGGAACGTTGGGAGAGGCGTTGCTCGCACCAACGCGCATCTATGTGAAGGCGGTGCTTGCCGCGATGGCTAAGGTGCGTATCAAGGGACTTGCGCATATAACTGGCGGCGGTCTGGTAGAAAATGTGCCCCGTGTGTTGCCGGAGACAGTGTGCGCGGAACTCCAAAGAGACGCATGGCCTCGGCCAGCGTTGTTCGACTGGCTTCAGAAGAGCGGCAAACTACCCGATGCTGAAATGCATCGCGTGTTCAATTGTGGCATCGGCATGGCGATGATTGTTGCGCAAGAGGATGCTGCCAACGCCATGCGGGCGCTCGAGCGCGAAGGAGAATCTGTTTTCAGCATTGGGAAAATTCGAGACCGGAGTCCTGGCGAGGCACAGACACTGATAGTCTGAAATGGGGACGAAGCGCATTGTCATTCTGATCTCTGGCCGCGGCAGCAACATGAAAGCGCTTCTTGACGCCAGGCTGAATGCAACCGTTGTAGCGGTAATTAGCAATATACCCACTGCGATGGGATTGCAGATTGCGAAAGCCGCAGGCGTAGATACAAAGATCGTCAACCATCAGGACCATGGCGACCGTGCAAGTTTCGACCATTGCCTTGCAGAGACTATCGCGGCCTATAGTCCAGACCTTATCGTGTTGGCGGGATTCATGCGAATACTGTCGCAAGAGTTTGTCGTTCGCTTTAGTGGCAAAATCATGAACATCCATCCTTCGTTACTGCCAGCGTTTCCCGGCCTCAATACCCACCAACGTGCGATCAATGAAGGCGTCAGACTTCATGGTTGCACGGTTCATTTCGTTACGTCTCAACTTGACCACGGGCCGATTATCATTCAAGCCGCCGTGCCGGTACTTCCTGATGATGACGAACAAACGCTGGCGTCGCGCGTCCTTGAGCAGGAGCATGCCATCTACGCGCAAGCCATTCGCTGGTTCGTTGACGACAAACTGGCAATCGAAGGAAACAGGGTCAAAGTCGCAGCCGATTGCCGCTACTTAGGGGCGCTTATTTCTCCTGAACCATGACAATACGCTACGCTCTGTTGATGGTGATGTTGGTGTGCGCCCCGTGTTTTGCTGCACAACCTCCACACCGGGTACAAATGGAATTTTCGGTCAATTCGGGAAGCATGCATCTTGGCGAGGGGCGGGATGTGCTCGAACATGATGGCAAGCGATATTCCGTAATCAGCGAATCCAAGACTGTTGGTTTGGCTTCCTTCTTCTACAAAATGAATGTTCGAAGGGAAAGCCGCGGACTAATCACCAATCAAGGACTGAAGCCGCTGCATTTTGAGGAAGATCGTTCACGCAAAGGCCGGCGCACTGTAGATTTCGATTGGGACGCAAAACTTGTCAAGTTGACCGATGGCGACAATGTTGAAACTGTTCCATTGCCGGATAACACGTTCGATCAGACCACCTTCACGTATGCGTTCGCATTCCGGCCCCCCGGCGAAGAAATCGCGCCGGTACATCTGACCGACGGCAGGAAACTGTCCGATTACAAGTACAAGATTGTCGGCAAGGAAAAACTCAAGACTTCGCTTGGTGAACTGGAGACAGTTCACTTTCAGAAAATGCAGGAAGCCGACGACAAGCGGGGATTCGAGGTATGGCTCGCGATAGGTCACTATTACTTGCCCGTGCAAATTCGCTTCGTCGAAAAAGACGGAACGGTACTTGATTCGACCGTCACTGCGATTTCCTACCCCTAACAAATGCAACCGACCGCTGCAATAATGCAAGCGGCCACGGTTGCCGTAGACCTCGCATTGCAATTGCTCAATCCGGCGGATTCAGTATTGCGCAACTTCTTTGCTGCAAATCGCAATTTGGGTCAGCGTGACCGGGCCTTCATCGCCGAAATTGTATTTTCGGTGCTGCGTCACAAACGACTGTTGGAACAGTTGATCGGGGATCCGAGTCCACGCAGGCTCGTTTGCGCCGCCCTCATCAAACTACAGGGCTACAGCCTTGGACAGCTTGACGCTTTTCTGCCAAGCGCCGATCGCGATTGGACCCTTGGGTTGAAGACGGCAGAGATTGAGTCCCTCCCACCAGCGGTAAGGCTTAGCCTGCCTGACTGGCTGTACGATCGTCTGGTGGCGGAGACATCTCGAGACGATGTTCTCGCTTTTGGTCGTGCCATGCTCAATCCCGCACCGTTGGACCTGCGGGTTAATACGCTACTGGCCGAACGTGAACAGGTATTGCGCGACTTGCGGGCGAGCGGGCTCGACGCCTTACCGACGCGTTATTCTCCAGTGGGGATTCGGATCAAAGGAAAGCCGGCCATCAATCGCCATGTCCTGTTCCAAAACGGCACCATCGAGGTTCAGGACGAGGGAAGTCAGTTACTGGGGTATTTGGTTGCCCCAAAACGCCGTGAGATGGTGGTGGACTTCTGCGCCGGAGCGGGTGGAAAGACTTTGTTGATGGGCGCTATGATGCAGTCCCAGGG
>DATMZQ010000173.1:0-3542 GCA_035573615.1 Burkholderiales bacterium
TATGTAGCAAAATACAGCCGTGGTCAAGAGTCGCAGGCGGACAAGCTGGGCGCCGAATATCTCTCCCGCGTCAATTACGATCCGCACAACATGGTCGATGTCATCAAAGTGCTCGAGAACCAGGAGCGCTTCGCCGCAGACCAGGCGCGCGCCGAAGGCCGCGCACCCCGGAAAGGCGGCTCGGATTATCTTGCATCGCATCCGAGCAACGAGCAGCGACTGCGCGACATAACGCAGATTGCAAATCAGTACCAGGCTAAGGCCAGCTATGGCGACGAAGGCCACAAGCGCTATCTGCAGATGATCGACGGCGTGTCATTCGGCGAAAGTGCGGAACAGGGTGTAACGCGGGGACGCAATTTTTATCACGAGCCATTGGGCATCGCCCTGACGGCGCCAGCGGGGTGGAGATTTCAGAACTCGCGGGATGCGCTCGCGCTTGTGAACGGCGAGAGTAACGCAGCGGTGATCGTTAAGGCAGTACCGGCGCAAGCCGGCAATAGCCACGAGGACATCATCCGCAATGCGATCAAGCCAAATTCGGGCAAGATGGAACGCCGCACTTTCAACGGGCTTCCGGCCACGCATTTTTCCGGTACGGTCAAAGACGAAAATGGCCAGTCACAGGGGGTCGAATTGACTCTGGTCACCGGTCCGGCGAACACAAATTACGCCCTCATCTATCTGGCCAAGGATCAGCAGTCGCTTCGGCAGGCGTACCCGCAGATACAGCAGGCTGAATCGTCGTTTCGCGCGATGACACCGGCAGATCGCGATGCGGCGCGTCCATGGAAACTGAAGAGCGTCCCGTACCCTCCTGGCGGCTTTGCCGAACTGGCGAAACACTCCCCCTTGGCCAATAACGCGGAGCAGCAGTTACGCCTGCTGAACGGGGTTTACGGTGGAGGTGATGTAAAGCCGGGAGACCTGGTGAAAGTAGTGGAACCAGCCGACTTGGCCTGATCATAGCTTGCATGTCGAATCATGCTGTCCGCAAGGGCGAGCAGGTTCCTGCACCAGGAATCCCAGCAACCCTATGACGGGGTAAACTCTGCGATTTCTCGATACTGGAATCCAGACCCATGCGGATCTTCACCCGGCTTTCACTGCTCGTATTGCTGTGCGCGGCCCCCGCGGCGAATGCGCTAGACCGAGTCACCTTTCTTACCAACTGGTTCGCCGAAGCAGAACATGGCGGTTTCTATCAGGCGGTAGCAGAAGGCATCTACCAGAAGCACGGCCTGGACGTAAAGATTGGCATGGGCGGGCCCCAGGTGAACGTCTATCAGTTGTTGCTTGCCGAGAAAGCGGATTTCGTAATGGGCTACGACGTCGCGACCATCAACGCCGTCGAACAGAATTTGCCGCTGATCACGGTAGCTGCAAACTTTCAGAGCGAACCGGTCGGATTGATTGCGCACCCGGATGTGCAAAAAATCGAAGACCTGAAAACCCGCACGCTGTTGATCGGACAGGCCAGCGAAACCACTTACTGGCCGTGGTTGAAAGCGAAATATGGTTTCACCGAAGCGCAAAAGCGGCCGTACGCGTACTCGGTGCAGCAATTTCTGGTGGACAAAAATATCGCGCAACAGGGTTACATCACTTCGGAACCTTACGCCATCGAAAAAGGCGGCGTGACCCCGAAAATTTTCCATCTCGCCAAATACGGCTACCCGCCGTACGCCCAGACCATCGTCACGTTGACCAAGACCGCAAAGCAGCGGGGGGATCTGGTGAAGCGCTTTATAGAGGCTTCCGCGCTCGGCTGGAAAAGTTATCTGAAGAATCCGGCACCGGGCAATGCACTCATCAAACGCGACAATCCGCAGATGGATGATGAGCAACTCGCCTTCAGTCTTGCCAAGCTAAAAGAATATGGCATTGTGGATGGTGGCGATGCGAAGAAGCTCGGCCTGTTCACCATGACGGATGCGCGCTGGAAGCAGACATTTGAATTCATGTCGAACGCAGGCCTGGTCAAGCCCGACGTGGATGTTCATAAAGCCTACACACTGGATTTCGTAAAACAGGTCAAAGTTCTGCCCTGAGAGTCCGTCAGTGCTGCAACAGGCCGAGAGTTATGAAGCCGTTTACCGCGGCTTCCGCTGGACCATTCCTGAATATTTCAACATCGGCGTCGATATTTGCGACAAGTGGTGCGCCGATCCCGCGCGCCTTGCACTGATCCACGAAAAGCGCGACGGTTCTTCGTCGCACTACACGTTCGCGGATATCCGGCAGCTCTCCAACCAGGCAGCGAACTTGTTTGTCCGCCGCGGATTGCGCCCGGGAGATCGGGTCGGCATCCTCCTGCCGCAGGAACCGGAAACCGCAATCGCGCACGTCGCCGCTTACAAGGCAGGTGCGATTGTCGTGCCTCTGTTTACGCTGTTTGGCCTGGATGCGCTGCGTTTCCGCCTGCAGGATGCCGGCGTAGGAATTTTGTTGGCCGATGCGCGCAGCCTGGACAAGATCGCACAGATCCGCGCCGACCTGCCGGACTTGCACACGGTTCTATGCATTGATGGCGCAGTCGCGGGCAGCGAACACTTTCACGCCGCACTCGGCTCCATGAGCCGGGAATTCCAGCCGGTGCGCACCAAGGCCGACGATCCCGCGCTGATCATCTACACCTCGGGAACCACGGGCCCGCCAAAAGGGGCTTTACACGCACATCGCACATTGCTCGGACATCTGCCGGGCGTGGAAATGTCGCACAATTTTCTGGGCATGGCCGGCGATCTGATGTGGACACCGGCGGACTGGGCATGGATCGGAGGTCTGATCGACGTGCTGCTGCCAGCCTGGCATCACGGCATACCGGTGCTCGCGCATCGCTTCGACAAATTCGAGCCGGAAGCCGCTTTTGCTTTGATGGCGAAACACGCGGTGCGCAATGTATTTTTGCCGCCGACGGCGCTCAAGATGATGCGTGGCGTGCCGGACGCGCATGTGCGCTGGCCATTGAATCTCAGGTCGCTTGCGAGCGGGGGAGAAACGCTGGGTGCCGAACTGCTGCAATGGGGACGCCAAACCTTCGGCCTCACGATCAATGAGTTCTATGGTCAGACCGAATGCAACATGGTGCTGTCTTCCTGCGAAGCGCTGTTCCCCTCGAAACCTGGCTCGATCGGCAAGGCCGCACCGGGACACGCAGTTGAAATTATCGATGAAGCGGGAAAAATATTGCCGCCGGACACCATAGGAGCCATTGCCATCCGCCGTCCCGATCCTGTGATGTTCCTCGGCTATTGGAACAATCCCCGCGCCACGCAGGAAAAATTCGTCAGGGACTGGCTGGTCACCGGGGATACTGGTGCAAAGGACGCCGATGGCTATGTGCGCTTCGTCGCACGCAACGACGACGTCATCACCAGCGCGGGGTACCGCATCGGTCCGGGCCCCATCGAAGATTGCCTGCTCAGCCACCGTGCCGTGCGCATGGCCGCGGTGGTCGGTACACCGGATGTCGAACGCACCGAAATCGTTACGGCATTCGTCGTGCTGCAGACGGGTTGCGTGCCGAGTGACCAATTGAC
>DATMZQ010000174.1:0-2817 GCA_035573615.1 Burkholderiales bacterium
CGATGACGGAGACCAGAACAAGCAGGCGCGGAACGATGGCGCTGTCTGAACGGCGCATCAACATCACGACCATCACCAAGATCAACGCCGCCAACGCACCGGCCAACGGAGCCGGGAACACCAGCGGCGTTGAGAGCAGCCCGTTTGCGGATGCGCTATCGGCGATCGACATGGGTTCCAGCTATTGAATCTTCGCTCCCGAGACTTTTACCACATTCGCCCATTTTTCGATGTCCTTTACGGGGAAGGCTTCGAATTCTTCAGGCGTCTTGATGAGCGGTATCGCCCCCTGCTTGAGCCATGCTTCCTTCACATCGGGCCTGTTGATGACCTTATTGATGTTGGTGTTCAGGAAATTGATGATCTCTTTAGGCGTGCCCTTTGGCGCCATCACGCCGAGCCAGATCGTCGCCTCGTAGCCGGACACCGTTTCAGCAATCGTCGGGAGGTCCGGGGTCAACTGCGAGCGTGTAAGACCCGTCGTTCCGAGTGCACGCACCTGCCCCGACTTGGCAAGTTCCGACATCGTGGTCACGGCATCGAACATCATCTGCACGGTTCCGGAAACCACGCTGTTGCGCGCATCGCCCGAAGCCTTGTGCGGGACGTGGACGATGTCCGTTTGGCTCATTGCCTTAAAGAGTTCGCCGGCCATGTGATAGGGCGTGCCTGGACCGGACGATGCGTAATTGAGCTTGCCGGGATCCTTCTTCGCCAATTCGATGAACTCCTTGACGGTTTTTGCCGGAACGGACGGATGAACGACCATGAGCAGATCCGAGTAGTTGATTGTCGCCACCGGAACAAAATCACGCATCAACTGGAACGGCTTGTTGGGCAGCAGAGACTCGTTGGTCGTGTGCGTGTTTGACATCACCAGCAGCGTGTAGCCATCGGGCGCCGACTTCGCGACGGCATCGGTCCCGATAATCGAACCTGCGCCCGGACGGTCCTCGACGATGAATGACTGCTTGGTTTCCTCCGAAAGGTGCTGAGCAAGCACGCGGGCAAATACGTCGGCAGGCCCGCCCGCTCCGAAAGGAACAATGAACTTAACGGGACGGCTCGGGTAGTTCTGGGCCGCAGCAGGCCACACCTGCAAGATTGCAAATAGCACTGCGGCCAGACGCAAAAAGACGCGCATAGGTCCTCCCCTCAAAAGTTTGTTCGTTGATGACGTCGTCGTTTCTTCTCGTCATGTCCCGCCAGCGGATCTAAACCCTGGCGCTAAATCGCTCGCCGCGGCGAATGCTCCTTTGGCCTCGACCGACGTCATCGCAACCGTCGTTTTCAAGCCGGTCACACCCCCGCCGCTCCCCGCAGCCAAAAGCACGGCCGCCATCTGAACATCGTTGGGCGCTTCAGCAATGGCCAGAAAATCGTATTCGCCGAATGTCAGGTAGTAGCCCAATAGTCGCCCACCGATTTTCGACAAGATGCGCGCAACGGCGTCGGCCCGGTCCTCAGGCTTTACGATCATCCCCTTTATGGCTTCACGGGTGTACCGCCCCTGCGTGATGTAGATTGGCATCCCCGGCCTCCTCTTGCGCAGCAAACTGCGACGTCCGGCGCATCATATGGAGCGGCCACGGCAAAATAGCGACAGGAGGCCTCGCAGCCGGCGTCAGGCGCGGTCGAGCTGGCTCTCTTTGGCCACGCGTTCGAACGCTTCGCCCGAGCTTTTGATCCGGTACTGATAGTCGTCACCCTCGGACGGCAAGAGCTTGACCACAATATAACTTCCGGTCGCGGCCGCACGTCCGAAGGTCGGCGATGTGTAATAGACGGTCTCGCCGACCTGGTACTTATGCGAACGGATCGGCAGTTCGTGCATCGCCACCGGCTGGACCGGCGGACTCGGCGTGCGGATCATTTTTGTCGCTTTTACCGGGACAATAGGCGGCGCAATCATACGCACTGGACGCGTGACCTTGCCGACCGGCAGACGAGCCGATGTCTTTTTTGCCGTCACCCGAACGCTCTTCGCGCTCTTTTTTGCGGTCCGGCTCGTCGTTTTGGCCGACCGCCCGGCGGTTTTTGCTGAATGTTTGCTCATAATTTCAATATAGCAGCAAATTTTGTTTGCGGGCAAAGTTTTTTGGCGTGGAAGCTTAATGTTTTCAATGAGTTATAACACAAGAAAGGGCTGTACAAGGTTAACGGCGCGCGACCCAAAATGCGCCTCCTTGGCTGTCATAATTGCTCGCCGGCCCCTGTAGAACCAGAGGGAACTCGCGGTCATCAGGGGCGTTTCAGGTCGGGAACGAGGAGTTTTCATCATGCGTGTCCTTATCGGCATTATCCTTGGCGCCATAATCACCGTTGGCGGCGCCTATCTCTATGACTCGAGCCATGCGGTGACGAATTCCGACAGCGCAACCGTTGCACAACGTCCCATGGTGAATTGGGATGTCGTTGGCAACAAATGGAACCATCTCACGGCGCGCGCCCGCGCCGAATGGAGCCGGCTCGCTTCCAAGACCTGACCCATTGCCGGCCGGCTAATCGCGCAGTTGCTCACGCACTCCTACCCGCAACGCATCGATGATCGCGCGACGGTTCATGCGCGTGCCGTCATCGCCCTCGATCAGGAGTGGAATGCGGCCCGTTCCTTCGAGATGGCGGGCCCACGAGAGGGCGTCATCGAGATCCGCGAACTCCTTGAACAACAGCTGCGATTTCTCAAGCGGCGACACATCGGGCGAGCCCTTGGGGCCACTGTAGACACGGTAGTGCATCGCAAACCTCTTGGCTTTGCCACCCACCCCATGATCTGAACTAACGCCTGACAGGCATGTGGGGTTCGTCGCTCCATAT
>DATMZQ010000175.1:0-2183 GCA_035573615.1 Burkholderiales bacterium
CCGGCAGTCACCTTGGAGAGTCGCTTGTGGCGGCACCAGTTGTTCTGGTCACAGCAGGGTTGTTGCTCCGGACGGCCCGCGGTCGCCTTATTTTCATGACATTGACTGCGGCCGGCATCGTCGGGTTCCTGCTATGGCGCAGTGCCGGTGCGCATGCTGCCTGGTTCTACCCGGTGCCGTATATGACTGTCTATCTGATGCTGTTATGGGCGTTCGGATCTACTCTGCTGCCGGGACGCCTGCCGCTCATTACCCGGATTGCAACTCTGGTCCATGGCGAAATTCCAATCGAGATCGTGCGGTATACCCGCAGCATAACCTGGGCCTGGTGTGTCTTCTTCGCCGCCATGGCGACAATATCTGCATCGCTGTTCCTGTTTGCCCCGCTGCGGGTGTGGTCGATATTCAACTCGTTGTTGAACTTGCCTTTGGTGGTCCTGATGTTTCTTGGCGAGTACGCCTGGCGGCTATGGCGTTACCCTCATTTCTCACATGCGTCGATTGCCACGATGCTCCAGGCCATGCGCAACTTCGAATTCCACCGACCTTCGGCTGGTCGCTAAACGCATGGCGGCAGTAGCGGCCATAACCCATGCCGATGCGGCCGATGCGGTTGCGTACCGTGGGGCACAGCGAATCAGCGCCGGGGATTTTGTTGCGCAGGTCGAGCAGGTGGCGCGGCGGTTGCCCGAGCGCCCGTTTCTTGTCAATCTTTGTACCGACCGTTGCCGATTTGCAGTCGGCCTGATCGCGGCGATGGCACGCGGACAAGTGAGCCTGTTGCCACCAAATCAAACACCGGACATGCTGCGGCGATTGCAACAGCATTACGGCGGTCTCTACGTGCTCAGCGATTCAGTCCAGCGGCCGGAAATCCTGGAATCGATGATGTATCCGGAAACGCAAATACGGACACAGAGAACACAGCACTTCAAAGTGCCGGCCTTCCCGGAAAACCAGATCGCCGCAATCGCGTTTACGTCCGGGTCGACTGGAATGCCCGCCCCGCATCGAAAATCATGGGGTGCCCTGACGCGAGGGGCAACCGCCGAACTGGAACGGTTCGGCTTGCATCGCGGCGAGCGCGCGGGACTCGTGAGTACCGTGCCGGCGCAGCATATGTACGGGCTGGAATCGACGGTATTGATGCCGTTGCGCGGAGGACTGGTTATGCATGCAGGCCGGCCTTTTTATCCGGCCGATGTGGCGGCTGCACTGGCACAGATTCCCGGTGATCGCGTGCTCGTTACGACGCCCGTCCACTTGCGCGCGCTCGTGACTGCGGGCACAGCACTGCCGAAACTCAGGCTGGTCATTTGCGCCACCGCGCCTCTGTCCCCTCAATTGGCCGCGCTGGTGGAGGACCGCTATGAGGTTCCGCTGCAAGAGGTATATGGTTTTACCGAGGCCGGCATGGTGGCGACCCGCCGCACCGTGCATGGTGCCATCTGGCAATGTTTGAACCATGTACGGTTGCGTCGTGTCGGTGATGCCGCCGCGAGCGTCCGGGGGGGTCATATCGAGACTGAAGTTGCATGCAGCGATTTGATTCAACCGCTGGGCGATCACGACTTTATCCTGCACGGACGCAATGCCGACCTGGTCAATATCGCCGGCAAACGGACCTCCCTCGGTCATCTCGACCACCAGCTGAACAGCATCGAAGGCGTCCATGACGGCGTATTTTTGATGCCAGACGAGCACGGCGAAGGTATCACACGATTAACGGCATTTGTCGTGGCGCCCGAGCTTGGCAGCGACACAGTGCTGCGCGCCTTGCGCGATCGCATAGATGAGGTCTTTCTGCCGCGACCACTGTATTTCGTCGCCGCGCTGCCGCGCAATGCCACTGGCAAACTGCCACGAGAAGATCTCTTGCGGTTTGCGAACGATTGCGCCGCAGCCGCTGCGCGCAAAAAAGAAGAAGTCGGGTGAGCACTGTACGTTTGTTTTTTGCGATTCTGGCGATGTGCATCGGCATGCCAGGCGTTACAGCGCCGGCTGACCAACCCGCGCGCAATTGGGGCGTGGAAATGCTGATGCAGCAACTGTCGCAGGTCGAGCATTCCCAAGCGCGCTTTGTCGAACGCAAATATCTAAAAGCACTCAAGGCGCCGCTTGAGCTGTCCGGTACGCTCTCCTACAGCCGTCCTGATCGCCTGGAAAAACGCACGCTCAAACCC
>DATMZQ010000176.1:0-9000 GCA_035573615.1 Burkholderiales bacterium
ACTTCAAACGCCTTCCTGCAACGCTTGCACGCGAACTGGTAGCCGAGCCGCCTTATTCTTCCCAGCGCAACTTTGGCGCCAGCACGCTGGAATGGTGTTACGTGGCGGCCGGTCGCTTTGACGTGTACCTGCATGGTGGCCAGAAACTTTGGGACTACGCGGCAGGTTCGCTGATTCTCGAGGAGTCGGGCGGCTTCATGTGCACGTTGCAACAGGACGATTTCTGGTCAGACACGCTTTGGAAGCGTTCGGCCATTGCCGCACGCGAAGCGAGGCTGTTCGATGCCTGGAAGCGCTGGATCCGGGCGCGCCTGTGATGACTGGGGCGTTTCCTTGACCGATCTGGGCGTTTGTCGGTATCTTGCTGGGCTTTCGCAGTAATTTTTCCAACTTAGCGGTTTCAGGTGTTTCCATGGAATTGACTGCCGGCGTTACCACCGAGCTGTCCGGTGCCGAAATCACGTTGCGGTGTCTTCAGGAAGAAGGCGTCGAGATCATGTTCGGGTATCCGGGTGGCGCGGTCCTGCCTCTTTACGACGAAATATTCAAGCAGGAGGCCGTAAAACACATTCTCGTGCGGCATGAGCAGGCAGCGGTTCACGCAGCGGATGCCTATGCGCGTTCGACGCAAAAGGTTGGCGTTGTGCTGGTGACGTCCGGTCCCGGTGTAACCAACGCAGTTACCGGCATTGCGACTGCATACATGGATTCTATCCCCGTGGTAATCATCACCGGACAGGTCCCTACGCATGCGATCGGACAGGACGCATTTCAGGAAGTCGACGCTATTGGCGTCACACGGCCATGCGTCAAACACAATTTTCTGGTCAAGGATGTCAAGGACCTTGCCGCTACGATCAAGAAGGCTTTTTTTCTCGCGGCGAGTGGACGGCCAGGCCCCGTGCTGGTGGATGTGCCCAAAGACGTGCAAACTGCGAAGACGAATTTCTTCTATCCGCAGTCGGTGTCGATGCGTTCCTATAATCCCGTGCTCAAGGGACACACCGGCCAGATCAGGAAGGCGCTGAATCTGCTGCTGGAAGCGAAGAAGCCGATGGTTTATACCGGTGGCGGTATCGTGCTTGGCAATGCGTCTGCCGAGCTGACCACCCTGGTGCATGCACTGGGCTTTCCTTGCACCAATACGTTGATGGGCCTGGGCGGCTATCCTGCCACTGATCCGCAATTCGTCGGCATGCTTGGCATGCATGGCACGTACGAAGCGAACATGGCGATGCAGAACTGCGACGTGCTGCTCGCCATCGGCGCCCGTTTCGATGACAGAGTCATTGGGAATCCTAAGCATTTTTTTCAGGAACAACGCAAGATCATTCACATCGATATCGATCCTTCGTCGATATCCAAGCGAGTGCGTGTGGATGTTCCCATTGTCGGCGACGTGCGCGAAGTTCTGCTGGAAATGAATCGCCAGCTTGCTGCCGGCAAAGATCGCGCAGACCCGGCGGCACTGAAGTCATGGTGGGACCAGATCGGCGTCTGGAAGAGCCGCGATTGCCTGAAGTACGACCACCTGTCGAAAATTATCAAACCCCAGGCTGTGGTTGAAAAGCTCTACGAACTGACCAAGGACACCGACATGTACGTGACCTCGGACGTGGGTCAGCACCAGATGTGGGCCGCGCAGTTCTACAAATTCAACAAGCCAAGGCGCTGGATCAACTCGGGAGGCCTGGGCACGATGGGCGTGGGCCTGCCTTATGCATTGGGTGTGCAACTCGCGCATCCGGACGCGACGGTGGCTTGCATTACTGGAGAGGCAAGCATCCAGATGTGCATCCAGGAGCTATCCACTGCGAAACAGTACCGCCTGCCGGTGAAGATCGTGAACCTGAACAATCGGTACATGGGCATGGTGCGGCAGTGGCAAGAGTTCTTCCATGGCAACCGCTACGCCGAGTCGTACATGGATGCATTGCCGGACTTCGTCAAGCTCACTGAATCTTACGGACACGTGGGAATGCGCATCGACAAGCCGGAGGATGTGGAACCCGCCCTGCGCGAGGCGTTCAGTCGCAAGAACGATCTTGTGTTCATGGACTTCATCACCGATCAGACCGAGAACGTATTTCCGATGGTGCCAGGCGGCAAAGGCCTGTCGGAAATGATCCTGGTGTAACGGGTTCATGCGTCACATCATCTCCCTTCTCATGGAGAACGAGCCAGGCGCGCTGTCGCGCGTGGCCGGCCTGTTCTCGGCGCGCGGCTACAACATAGAGTCGCTTACCGTTGCTCCCACGGAAGATCCTTCCTTGTCGCGCATGACCGTCGTTACGACAGGTTCCGATGATGTCATTGAGCAAATCACCAAACAGTTGAACAAGCTGGTCGATGTGGTCAAGGTCGTGGATCTTTCCGACGGTGATCACATCGAACGCGAACTCATGCTCGTCAAAGTGCGCGCCTCGGGCAAAGACCGGGAGGAAATGAAGCGCATGGCGGACATTTTCCGTGGCCGTATCCTGGATGTTACCGAAAAGGCCTACACCATCGAGCTCACCGGCACCGGGAGCAAGCTCGACGCTTTCCTGGGGGCGCTTGAGCAGGGCGCCATCCTGGAAACGGTGCGCACGGGTGCTTCGGGTATCGGCCGCGGCGAACGCATCCTGAAGGTCTCGTGAGCGAAGCAACGCGGGACTGGCGCGGCCGGAAGCCAACCAGTTCACTGCACGACCGGGGACTTAAAATATCAATCTAAGAGGTCAATATGAAAGTTTTCTATGACAAGGACGCCGATCTGCGTCTGATCAAAAGCAAAAACGTCACGATCCTGGGTTATGGTTCCCAAGGGCACGCCCACTCGCTGAACCTGAAAGATTCCGGCGCCAAAGTGACGGTGGGGTTGCGCAAGGGAGGGGCATCCTGGGACAAGGCTAAAAATGCCGGGCTCGAAGTCAGGGAAATGGCAGACGCCGTCAAGAGCGCGGATTTCGTCATGATTCTGCTTCCGGACGAGCACATCGGTGAGGTGTATCGCGAAATAGAAGCGAGCCTAAAAAAAGGTGCAGCGCTCGCATTTGCTCACGGCTTCAATATTCATTTCGGTCAAGTCATGCCGCGAGACGATCTGGATGTGGTCATGGTTGCGCCCAAGGCGCCGGGACACACGGTGCGTTCGACATATGCGCAAGGCGGCGGTGTTCCGATGTTGATCGCGATCCATCAGAATCCTTCGCAAAATGCGCGCGAACTGGCGCTGTCCTATGCCGCAGCGATCGGCGGAGGCAAGGCAGGGATCATCGAAACCAACTTTCGCGAAGAAACCGAAACGGACCTGTTTGGAGAACAAGTCGTGTTGTGTGGTGGAACCACGGCGCTGATACAAGCGGGGTTCGAGACGCTGGTGGAAGCTGGATATGCGCCGGAAATGGCGTACTTCGAGTGCCTGCATGAGCTGAAATTGATCGTGGACCTGATTTACGAGGGTGGCATCGCCAACATGCGTTACTCGATATCGAACAATGCAGAGTACGGCGATTTTACCCGGGGCTCGCGCATTATCACGGAGGAAACGCGCAAAGAAATGCGCAGGATCCTCAAGGAAATCCAGACTGGACAATACGCACAGGAATTCCTTCTGGAAAACAAAACCGGCGCGACGAAGCTGGGTGCCATGCGGCGCATCGGCCGCGAGCATCAGATCGAGATTGTTGGCGGCAAGCTTCGCGAGATGATGCCCTGGATCAAGGCCAATCGTCTGGTCGACAAGTCAAAGAACTAATGAATGAGTGAACGGGTCAATGGAGCGAAGGCGAGCAGTTCTTTGCCAGTCCTTTGCTCGATTTACGCCTTCTACGCCAGTAATGCGCGCTGAATATCCCCATCCGATCATTGCCAGAGAGGGCTGGCCCTTCCTGGCGACGGCTGTGGGTGTTTCACTTTTCGTGAGTGCAGGCTGGGGCTGGTTGTCCATTCCATTCTGGCTGGCGACGCTTTTCATACTGCAATTCTTCCGCGATCCGCCACGCTCTCTGCCTGACGAACCGGATGCAGTCATTTCGCCGGCCGACGGACGTGTTGTCGCAGTGGAAAAAAGCCGGGATCCGTACCTGGACCGCGATGCGCTGAAAATCAGCGTCTTCATGAATGTGTTCAACGTGCATTCGAACCGCAGCCCGGTGGATGGCGAAGTGAGGAAGGGTTGGTATTTTGGTGGCAAATTCCTGAACGCAGCGCTGGACAAGTCTTCGCTTGAAAACGAGCGTAACGCCTTGTGGATCCATACCGATCAAGGCGCGGATGTCACCTGCGTTCAGGTGGCGGGCCTGATCGCACGCCGGATTCTGTGCTATGTGAAACCCAATGACCGGCTTCGCCGCGGCCAGCGTTTCGGCTTCATTCGCTTCGGCTCCCGTGTAGACGTCTATCTCCCATCCAATGCCAGACCGCATGCGGCAATAGGGGACAAGGTGTTCGCCGGGCAGACCATCGTGGCCCGCTTGTCATCCAGCACTGAACGCAGCACTTGAAGCCTGCCGCCCCAAAGACGAGATGGCTTAGCCGAACCCGCCGTACCGGGATCTACTGGCTGCCCAATGCCATTACGACTTGCGCGTTGTTCGCCGGCTTCTATGCGATTGTGCAGGCGATGAATCTGCAGTTCGAACTCGCGGCCAAAGGCATTTTTGCGGCGATGGTGTTCGACGGTCTCGACGGCCGGGTTGCAAGGCTCACCCGCACGCAAAGCGAATTTGGTGCGGAATACGACAGTCTGTCGGACATGGTTTCGTTCGGCGCCGCCCCTGCACTGGTCATTTACGAATGGTCCCTCAAGGGCATGGACAAGGTCGGCTGGTTCGCGGCGTTCGTCTACTGTGCCTGTGCAGCGCTGCGCCTGGCGCGTTTCAATACCAATATAGATGTGCTCGACAAACGCTATTTTCAGGGCTTGCCGAGTCCCGCCGCCGCCGGACTCATCGCCGGGCTGGTTTGGGCAATGGAATCCTACGATGTCGCCCGCGCTGATGTTCCGTTGCTAGCCTGGGTACTGACGCTGTTTGCGGGAATCACCATGGTCAGCAGCGTGCGCTTCTACAGCGGCAAGGACATCAATTTGCGCAAAAGTGTGCCATTTCGCGTGGTCGTCATGATGGCGCTAGTTGTGGTGGCGCTGATGCAGGTAGCCAACAACCTGCCTGAGGTGCTGTTCAGCGTGTTCGCCTTTTACGCGGCTTCGGGCTATGTCATGTGGGTTTGGACGCGCATACGCAAGAAACCGACGCCCCCCGCCGTACCGTAAGGGCTTGCGGGGCTCAAGAATTATGCATATAGTCGAGACATGAAGTCCCAACAGCACGGCCAAGCCCGCATTTTCGACGCCAGCCTTCGGCTGGCCGGCCTGCTGCTGCGCCCCGCGCGCACATAATCTAAACAACATTCGCAGTACCCAAGCCCGCCGAAAAATTGGCGGAACCTGGCAATCCCTTTCGTGCGAGCGCAGCCATGATCAAGAACCCGTCGCAAAAATACCGTCCCTTTGCCCCGATTGCTTTGGCAGACCGGACCTGGCCGAACAATGTCATCACGCAGGCGCCAGTCTGGTGCAGTGTTGATTTACGCGATGGCAACCAGGCGCTGATTGAACCAATGGACGCAGAGCGCAAGTTGCGCCTGTTCATGCTGCTGGTAAAAACCGGATTCAAGGAGATCGAGATTGGTTTCCCGGCCGCATCGCAGACGGATTTCGATTTCGTGCGCAAGCTGATCGATGAAGACCTGATTCCCGATGATGTCACGGTTCAGGTGCTGACCCAGGCACGGGAGCCGTTGATCCGTCGTACGTTCGAATCGCTGCGGGGCGTCAAGCGGGCCATCATGCATCTGTACAACTCGACTTCAACGGTTCAGCGCCGGGTGGTGTTCGGCCTGGACAAGACCGGCATCGTGGACATCGCAGTGCAAGGCGCCCGGGCCGTACTCGACTGCGCCAGTGAACAGCCGCAGACCGACTGGGTATTTCAATATTCCCCGGAGAGTTTCACGGGTACGGAACTCGATTTTGCCGTGGAAATCTGTGATGCCGTAAACGCGGTATGGCAGCCGACACCGAAGCGCCCCGTCATTCTCAATTTGCCGGCGACTGTCGAGATGGCAACGCCAAACATCTATGCCGACCAGATCGAGTGGTTCGGCCGCCATATCAAGACCCGGGACAGCATCGTGTTGTCGGTGCATCCGCACAACGACCGTGGTTGTGCCGTGGCTGCGGCGGAGCTTGCCGTCATGGCCGGTGCAGATCGTATCGAAGGATGCCTGTTCGGCAACGGCGAGCGCACGGGTAACGTCGACCTTGTGACTTTGGCACTGAATCTCTACAGCCAGGGTATCAATCCCGGATTGGATTTTTCGGACATCAATTCGGTTATCCGCACCGTCGAGCACTGCAACCAGTTGCCAGTCCACCCGCGCCATCCTTACGGTGGTGAACTCGTGTTCACGGCTTTTTCCGGTTCGCACCAGGACGCTATCAAGAAAGGCCTGTCCGCGCGCCATCCGACCGATCTATGGGAAGTGCCCTATTTGCCCATCGATCCCGCGGATTTGGGCCGCGCGTACGAAACCGTTATCCGCGTCAACAGCCAATCCGGTAAAGGCGGCATTGCCTACCTGCTCGAACGCGATTTCGGCTTGTCGCTGCCGCGCCTGTTGCAGATCGAATTCAGCCAGGTCATCCAGGCCATTACCGACGCCAGTGGCAAGGAGCTTTCTGCGCCGGACATCAAGGCCGCGTTCGATCGCGAGTACCTCAAAAGTGAATTGCCGCTCTCCTACATCGAGCACCGCATCACCCATGAGGCTGGCCACGGTGAAGTGGAAAATGTATCGGCCCGCCTGAGGTTCAACGGCCGAGAAATTACCATTGCAGGCAAAGGTAATGGGCCAGTGGACGCGTTTGTTCGTGCGCTTTGCGTTGGCTGCGGCATTGAGTTCCATGTCATGAACTACCATGAGCATGCCGTCGGTGGGGGCGAGGACGCCACCGCAGTGGCTTATGTGCAGATCCGCATCGGACGCGAGCAGACTTTGTACGGTGTCGGGATGCATGGCAACATCGTTACGGCAACGCTGCGCGCGGTGCTTTCCGCCGTCAACCGCGCGGCGCTCAGGGGGTTGATCACGATGCGCGATCCGGCCCAGCGCGTCGCTGCCGTGTAACAAAGCGCACCATCATCAACGAGCCCGCTCCCTGGAGCGGGCTTTTCTTCGGGTCGGCACTATTTCCAGCAACAAGCTAAACTGCGCTGGCCAGCAAAATGCTCTCCGATCACGGGGCCGCCTTGGCCGATCCATTCAATGGCAAGCGAACAAAAATCAAACCGCGACCTGCATCGAATCGTTGTCGTAGGGGGCGGGGCCGGCGGGCTCGAATTGGCCACTCAACTGGGCAGGACGCTGGGGAAGCGCAAGGCGGCGCGCATAACCTTGATCGACCGATCGCGCACGCATTTGTGGAAGCCGTTGCTGCACCAGGTTGCCGCAGGCAGCATGGATCTGAACGATCACGAACTGGATTACCTGTACCAGGCGCGATGGCATCATTTTCAGTTCCGCCTGGGCCGCATGGATGGCCTGGATCGAGCCAATAAAGAGGTCCATCTCGCCCCCACGCTGGACGACACCGGCCGTGAAGTCCTGCCCGCGCATAGCATTGCGTACGATACGCTGGTGATCGCTCTGGGCAGTACTACCAACGATTTCGGCACGCCGGGCGCCGCCGTCCACGCGATTTCGCTCGACAATCCGCAGCAGGCGGCGCTATTCCATTCGCGCCTGCTGAACGCCTGTCTGCGTGCCAATGCACAACAAGGTCCATTGCAGGCAGGCCAATTACATATCGCGATTATCGGTGCCGGTGCGACCGGCGTTGAACTGGCCGCGGAGCTGCACAACACCATTCGCGAATTCCTGTCTTTCGGTCTTGACCGAATCAATCCCGAGCAGGACATCAAAATTACCATCGTGGAAGCGGCTCCTAAAATCCTTCCTGCGCTTAGCGAGCGGCTTTCTGCTGCGGTGGTCAAGCTGCTGCAGAAATTGAACGTCGAAGTCCTGACCGGCGAGCGCGTCACCGAGGTTTCGCCGCGCGGTGTGAAAACCGCCACCGGGCTTGAGATACCGGCGGAACTGGTGGTATGGGCCGCCGGCATCAAGGCGCCGGATATCCTGAAGGACATCGATGGTCTGGAAACGAATCGCATCAATCAGCTCGTGGTAATGCAAACACTTCAAACGACGCGCGACTCGAATATTTTCGCATTTGGTGATTGCGCAAGCTGTCCCTGGCCGGGAAAACAAACCCCGGTGCCTCCACGAGCCCAGTCTGCGCACCAGCAGGCGGCTCACCTCAGCAAGATGCTGCCACGCCATTTGCGTGGCGAGCCGCTGAAGCCTTTCCTGTACCGGGATTTTGGCTCGCTGATTTCGCTGGGCAAATTTAGTACCGTTGGCAGCTTGATGGGTGCCATCACGCGGGGCAGCGTGATGATAGAAGGCCTTTTTGCCAAGATCATGTATCTGTCGCTCTACAAGATGCATGAGCTTGCACTGCACGGCTTTACCAAAGTGTTCCTCGATACCCTCGCGCGCATCATCACGCGGCGCACCGAGCCGCATATCAAGTTGCACTGATTGGTGCGATGCCGCCTGGCTCCCTGAAACTGTTCCCCGGCCTGGCCATCGTCGCAGTCACGGCTTGTACTTCTATCCCGTATTCGCCCAGACCGATTGATGCCGACGCCACCGTCGCGGAATTTCTAGCCCGCTCGCCGCAGACCGATGGTCTCAGGAAATTTGCCGAGGCCAATGGCTATTCGCAACAGACCTGGCCGCCGCAGCAATGGGATCTCGGCGAATTGACATTACTCGCGCTGTATTTCCATCCGGATGTGCGTATTGCACGTGTGCGGGCACAGGTCGCCCACGCCGAACTGGACTCGGTGGTGCAACCACCGCCGAGGTCAGCGCGGCTGAAGCCCGAGCACC